>JAIMBL010000036.1 GCA_023511615.1 Leptolyngbyaceae cyanobacterium HOT.MB2.61 | reverse complement strand
GACGACGGTTTGCTGCCATATTTACCCCTTTTAAGAACAAGGATACTACTCTTAGCCTCCTGTCCGAAAATTGGGGGTCATTTCACAAGCTACTCTTTTACCGGCAATCTGGGAGAACCCGTCTGGTTAGCGGAAGCAAATTGAAGGACTCGATTTAGCTTTCCACTGCTAAATCCTTCTAGGTCGAGGGTGACGTAGAGAAAGCCGAAGGATTGAAAAGTGCTGACGAGGGTTGGTAAATCGGTGGTCAGCACAAATTCCTTGATCTGTTCTGGCGGCAGTTCAAGGCGGGCGGTGTCACCTTCTGAGCGAACTCGATAGGTTCTCAAACCCATCCGGCGCAGGTAGGCTTCGGCTCTTCCCACCCGTTGCAGCTTGGCAATGGTGATTTCTTCGCCGTAGGGAAAGCGCGAACTGAGGCAGGGTTGGGCGGGTTTGTCCCAGCAGGAAAGCCCCAGGTGACGGGCAATTTCCCGCACTTCGGCTTTGCTGATCCCTACTTCTGCCAAGGGCGATCGCGCACCCCGTTCTTTTGCGGCTTGAATGCCGGGTCGGTAATCTTTCAAATCATCGGCATTGACACCATCGACCACATAGGGATAGCCTCGCTCTAATGCTAGGGGCTTTAGCGTATCGTGCAACTCACTCTTGCAAAAGTAGCAGCGATTAACTGGATTCGCCGCATAGTTTGGGTTCTCCAGTTCATGGGTTTCGACCAGTTCATGGGCAAGACCCATTTCCGCTGCCTGAATGCAGGCTTCCTCCAGGTCTTCTGGTAGTAAGGAAGGAGAAACAGCAGTAACGGCTAAGGCGCGATCGCCCAACACATCAAAGGCGACCTTCGCCACCAGCGTGCTATCAATGCCACCCGAATAGGCAATTAGCACCCGTTCCATCTCAATAAACAGGGCTTTCAATCGTTCAAGCTTTTCTTGCCACATCGCTTCCATCATCCCCAGGAGCCATGAATCTGAGGTAAATCAGCTACCTGTTCAATTTAGCGTTTTTAGGGAGGGAGGGGGCTGAATAGCAAGATGAATTGGAACGAAGTTTCAATATTCATCCCCGGAATCAGCAACGCCGGAGAGAGAGTGGCTAGGGGCTTTGGTGGGAGGGGCTTTTGAGTTTGAGGGTGTTCTAGAAGCGGGGCTATGAAACAAAAATCAGAATTTTTCTATATTTTTTGTTCAAACCCTACATCTAGTGCCATTATTAATGAGGTTTGGGGCTTCATCTCCAGATAGGGAGTTTGTAGTCAGTAGTACAACAAAACGAAAGTTTTGTTAGGGTGTCGGGGATAACCCTTGTCTGGGGGCGCAGCCCATAGACCCCTATGTTGCAAAATTTAGTGTTTGCAACACTAGTGGATAGTACTGGCTATCCTGGAGAGCCAGGGATTTTGGAAGCGTTCAACACAGAGCCATGCAAAGCCAAAAATTTGAATCGGGATCTCAGTCCGGTTTTCTCTTAGCTCACCTGGGGCAGGTGCCTGGGAGAGGAGTGGTCATGGCAGGATTCAGCGGAGCGGTAATGGTTGCCATGATGTTGGGGGCGATCGCCTCTGCTCAAGCCGCTTCCCTCACCCAGTGGAAATATGACCCAACGGCTAACCAGCTAGAACTTACGGTCAAGGACGGCACGACGCCCCGCTACTTCCTGATGGCGCAGCCTGCCCGTATTGTGGTTGACCTACCCGATACGTCCGTTGGCGAAGTCGCGACCCAGAAAACGTACTCTGGTGCGGTGCGAAGTATTCGAGTTTCTCAGTTCAAACCAGGTTTGGCACGGATTGTGATTGAGCTTTCACCGGATGTATCCCTTGCCCCTGGACAGGTAAAGCTTGAAAAAGCGTCGGGAAATTCCCGCTGGATTTTGCAACCGTTGCTTGCCGGAGCGACTTCTAAACCTCCACTGACACGTACCAGTTCGGTTTCTCCTCCAAGGAACCCCTCCGCCACCGTATCTTCAAAAACCAGTTCACCCATTCACGCTGCAGAATCTCCCGTCTCTCCCCCTCTCCTTCCCTCCTCTTCTCCCTCAGCCCCTCCCTCCCCTGCGGCATCCACAGTTGTCCCGGCCATCCCACTCACGAACTCAACTTCGACTGCCCTGTTTCCACCCCCCTCAGTGAACACCAACAACGCAGCCATTCGCCGCCCATCTTCAGTCGTGAAAACTCCGGGAAGTCAGACCCGTACCCAAGTCAGCCAGAAACCATCCCCTGCTTCTCAAGCTTCTACGAGTCGTCAGCCTTCTGCTAATCAGGCTGAGGATGGTTTTGCAGCCAATGCGGCGGGAATAGCGATCGCCGTTCCTCCTCCCGCTTCCCCCTCCGCTAACTCTACTACCCTGCTAGCTACAGACACCTCTGCCCCGTTGGATATGCCCACAACGGTTGTCTCAGTGCCGCCCGGTTCTACCCCTACCATTACTGTCCCGCCTCTGTCTCCCATTGAGGCTTCTCCTGCTGGGCAAACCCCATTTCCACCCTCTGACGCACCCGCTGTTTTGCCTCAATCCGTTCAGGGCGTTCCGCTCGATCCATTGAGCAGGCCATCTTCTGCGCCAGGAGTGACTTCTCAGCGAGCGATCGCGGTCCCCTCCCCCGATTCTCTTCCGCCCTCCTCAGCCGTGATCATCAGTCCACCCTCTGCGACCAATGATTTACCGCCTTCTGTTGTGCCTCTAACTCCGCCAACGGTCGGTGTTCCCCAACTATCACCAGCGCTGCCAACTGTTAGCAATCCTTTGCCTTCAGGGGCTTACCCTCCGGTATTTAATGTTCCTCCCCTGTCAACTGCTCCATCAAGCGTAATCAATCCTGCGGGTCCTCTGCCTGGAATGCCCTCCTCCTCTGTTTTCAGACAAAATTCTGATAGCACGTCCTCTCCAAATTCTTCTGGAATTGCTAACCAACCTCAGGTAATTGAATTTGGCCAACCGTTGCCAGCCGGATTGACCAATCGCTAAAGTTGTGCGGCGGCAGATAACCTCGAACACTCACGGATAATCTCTGTTAAGTTCGCACCAATGCAGTTGGGCTGCGCTGCTCCAGTACGCTAACTGAGTAGGCACAAATTGCTGCATCTACTGTCGCAATGGCCAAACCGTTGTGTGAACTTGAGTGGAAAGCTTTGTCATACAGTTTGGATGAAGAACTACAACAATAGCGGTTTGAGAATCTATGCAAGCCGTGGGAGGCAAGAAGGAACCTCCGATACCTCTGAGGAAGGACGTTTCACTTTCACTCAACGATAAACCTCGGAGGCTTTAAAGCCTTTAAGGTTTGCGTAAGGTTACGACTGCGGGGATGCCTTTGGTTTGTAGGTTGAGGCAACGTGCAGTTCTTTTAACTGCCTGTCATCGACTTTGGAAGGCGCTCCCGTCAACAAACACCGTGCCTGCTGAGTCTTCGGAAAACCAATCACATCCCGGATCGATTCTTCTCCTGCCATCAGCATGACCAGGCGATCGATACCATAAGCAATGCCTCCGTGGGGCGGCGCACCGTATTCAAACGCTTCCAGCAAGAATCCGAACTTGGCGTAGGCTTCTTCCGTGGAAAGCCCAATGGTTTCAAACACCTGTTGCTGAATGTCGGGCTGGTAAATCCGCAGGCTGCCGCCTCCCACCTCAAACCCGTTGTAAACCAGGTCATAAGCCTGGGCATGGGCGGTTTTGAGGTCGTTCAGATCTTCGGGAAAGGGAGCAGTGAAGGGGTGGTGTAACGCTTCTAACCGCTTTTCGTCCGCATTCCACTCAAACATCGGAAAGTGGGTAATCCAGAGAAGGTTGATTTTATCTGGATCTACCAACCCCTGTTCTTGAGCAATCACCTGGCGCAGGCGATCAAGGGTTTTGTTAACAGTCTCTGAGGCTCCGGCACCAAATAGCAGCAGATGGCCTGTCCTGGCTCCAGTGCGGCTGAGAATCTCCTGTTTTTGTTCCTCAGTCAGGTTGTCTTTGATGGCACCGATGGTGTCGATCGCCCCATCTTCCCGTACCCGGATGTAGGCCAATCCTTTTGCACCACAGGTTTCCGCTTCTTTGAATAAATCTCCACCGGGTTTGATACGAACGTTGGAGATGGCCTCGTTGCCATTGGGAATCGGCAGGATTTTGACAATCCCCCCTCTGGCGACGGAATCGGAAAAGACCTTAAAGCCAGAGGTTTTTACCACATCAGAAACATCAACCAGTTCCAACCCAAAGCGAGTGTCGGGCTTGTCCGAACCATACCGATCCATCGCTTCCGCATAGGTGAGGCGCGGAAAGGGTCGGGGCAGTTCTATTCCCTGCACCGTTTTGAACAGGTGACAGATCAGGTCTTCGTTCAGCGCCAGAATCTCTTCCTGGGTCATGAAGCTCATCTCCATGTCCAGTTGGGTGAACTCTGGCTGGCGATCGGCGCGGTTGTCTTCATCCCGGAAACAGCGAGCGATTTGGTAGTAGCGATCGCATCCGGCCACCATCAGCAGTTGCTTAAATAGCTGGGGCGACTGGGGCAGGGCAAACCACTCACCGGGATTGACCCTGGAGGGCACCAGATAATCCCTCGCCCCTTCTGGGGTTGACCGGGTCAGTACAGGCGTCTCCACCTCCACAAAGCCCTGCTGGTCTTCCAGGTAACGGCGCAGCGTTTTGATAATTTCGTGGCGCAGCTGCAGGTTGCGGCTCATCCGTTCCCGCCGCAGGTCAAGGTAGCGGTAGCGCAGGCGCAAATCTTCCCGCACCGGCTCAGACTCTGCCATTGAAACCTGGAAGGGTAATTGCTTGCGGACGGCATTCAGCACCTCAATCTGGTCAGCATAAATTTCAATTTCACCCGTCGCCAGCCTGGGGTTGAGGGATTCATCGGGCCGCTGGCTGACGCGACCAGAAATTTTGACCACGTACTCATTCCGTAAGGTGTCCGCCTGCTGGTAGGAAGTGGGTGTACGCTCCGGATCGCTGACAATTTGCACAATGCCGGTGCGATCGCGCAGGTCAATAAAGATAACGCCCCCATGATCACGGCGACGATCCACCCATCCACAAAGAGTGACCGTTTCTCCAATATGCTCCGCCTGGAGCTGACCGCAATAATGGGTTCGCATGGCTTTAATGAACAAAAAGTAATGTGAACAACTAAAACCCTTCTATTATCCAGCATTCGAGCGTCGCCAGCATAAGATGGCACGGATAACCTCAAAGCTTCCCTGAAGCCACCCTGATAGAGGATAAAACCGTATAAATACTGTTATTCTTTGCAATAAAAGCTACATAAGCCTCCGGAGGCAACTCAAAATAGCCTCATTAGAGGGTTTTGAGAAGCGGATTCAGTAATGCCGAAAAGAGAGAGGTGAGGTGGAAACTCAAAACTCCCTCGCGTTTCTTTTACAAACTCCTGTCTGCCTGCTTTCAGGAGTGCTGCTTGCTTTCAAGCTTTTGGTTCAGTCAGCTTTTCCCAGGCGGCCCTGGCAGCGTCTGTCAAACGATTACCAAAGGATTCAATCTCGCCCAACACTACATGCCAGTTCTTATCAGCCTCGTGCTGAATTTGTTGGATGGATTGTTCAATGCGATCGCGTTCAATCAACTGGTTCTGCTCAATCGCTTCCCGTGCCTGACGCACCGCATTTAGATAGGTTTCGCGGGTTAAATCACCCGCCGCCTGAATTTCTGCCTGTGCCCGCTTCTTAATTGCATCAATCAAGGCTGCAGTTTCTTGCTTCACCGCTTCATTTTGATTAGCCAGTTCCGTTTCTACCAAGGCATTCTCCTCAGGATTTACAACGACAACAGTGGGTTCAGTGTTGGGATCAGAAGCCATAACTACCTCCTGGTCAGGAAATAGGGGGTCGGGTGTGGAGCGTGGAAAGATCTCTCATTTACGAGAGGCTATGGGAACCTGTAGCCAGCATTTGTTGCTCAAGCTGGAGCAGACGTTCAATCCGGGCCTCCGTTGTGGGATGGGTTGAGAATAAACTAGCAAGACCCTGCCCAGAAAAAGAGTTAATGATAAGCAATGGCTCGAAGGAGGGGTTGCCTTGAATGGGCATCTTGCGGGCACCCAGTTCCAGTTTCTGAAGGGCACTTGCCAGGGCACGGGGATTCCCCGTCAACTGAGCTGCACCTGCATCGGCTGAAAATTCTCGTGTACGGGAAATAGCCATCTGAATGATGGTGGCAGCTACGGGAGCCAAAATTGCTGCTAACAACAGCCCAATTGGGTTGGGACCGCGCCGATCATCCTGCCCTCCATAAGCAACTCCTATGCTGGCCCACTGTGCCATATAGGCCAGTTGAGAAATGGCACCCCCAATTGTTGCCGCGACTGCCTGGGTCAGAGTGTCACGATTGATCACATGGGTCAGCTCATGACCGATTACCCCTTCCAGTTCTTCCTCTGACAGTAAATTGACAATTCCCTCTGTCACAGCAACTGCTGCATGTTGAGGATCGCGCCCGGTTGCAAATGCGTTTGCTGCAGGACTGGGGATAACATATAGAGCGGGGGTTGGAATCCCTCCTCTCTGACTCAAACGCTCCAGCATGGCATGGAGTCCAGGAGCTTGCTCAGGGCTAATGGGTTGGGCACCATAGGCTGCAAGGGCGATTTTATCAGAAAAGAACCAGGAGCCCAGATTCATTACGGCAGCCAGCACGATGCCGATAATAATCCCGCTGGTGCCACCAATGATGTAGTAGCCGATCGCCACCAGCAAACCCGACAACAAAGCTAACAGAGCCAGCGTTTTGAATTGGTTCATATTTCTCACACTCCTTGAACAGGCAGTTTCTTGAGTTTTCGTTCTCTAGCGAAGAAGGGGTTGGAAGTCTTTATCTTTCTATAACATTCTTTTTCAGGATGCCTTTAAAATTATCGGATAGCCGCATCAGGCTGTACAGGTGGAAAACTCGAACATAAAGGGTTCGGTTGCTCAATAAGTGCTCTAAAAGAACTGGTTATACTTTTATGCCTCCACTCTCAAAGCGCTATCGCAAGAGAGCGATGGCAGACCAGCAAAAAGCAGTTGCGCTCCTGAAAGAATAGGCGAGGACTATATAGCTCTATGCGGGTGTGGTTAGAATATTGGAATTAGAGAGGGGGTGGGGGCTTAGCCCCCAGCCAGGGGTTCCGCTGAAATATTGATTTTGTTCTGTTGAGAAGCGACGCTTCTCACCGAACTCCCAAGAAAGCCGATTCCACTGAGAGCAGAATTGTGAATTACCGACGCATATGTTCTTCTAACAGTGCCTTTGCCCGTGGCTTGTAGAGCAGGTAGAACAGGGATTCGATGTAGCGCAGCATATCCTTGCGGTTTTCTAAGGAGGTGTAGTTCCAGAAGCCGTAGATTTTTGCTAACGACAGCAACCGGGTGGTATGGATCTTCCAGGTATAGGTGCTGTAAACCCGCTCGATCGCTCGATTTGAGATCTCACTCCAGTAGCCAGGGTTCTGGTCACACTTGGAAATGAACTCCAGGATAATGCCTGCCATCTCTTCCAGATGGGTAGGGTTGATCAGGAAGCCATTCACCTTGTTTTGAATGATTTCGAGGGGACCACCAAACCGGGTGGCGAAGGTGGGCAGTCCAGTAATCATGGATTCCAGAATAGTTAAACCAAACGCTTCAAACAACGCGGGCTGCACGAAAACTCCCTGGCGATCGGCAATGATGCGATAGACTTCGCCCGTGTCAACTTTGGGCAACCGCACCCCCAGCCAGCGGATCTTGCCGTGCAGGTTGTATTCATCGATCACGCGGTACAGCTTTTCAATTTCGCTGATTTCTTCGTGATCGGTAGAATCTTCTGTCCGCAATTTTCCAGCAATCAGAATCAGGTTGCAGCGCTTCTGAAGTTCCTCGCTTTTGCCAAAGCACTCGGCCAGACCTGTGAGGTTTTTGATCCGGTCAAGCCGGGCCATCGAAAACAGAGGGCGTTTAGTTGGATCTTCCAGCTTGCCATAAACTTGGGCTGGATCTTCCAGGGTAAAGAGCAAATCTTCCAGGCGATCGCGGCATTCCAGCAGGCGATCGTCCGTCCGGGTATAGGGGAAGAAGACGGCCTCATTCACCCCTGGTGGTACCACATTAAATTTGGGGCTAAATAACTCAATGCCGCTGGTAACGTGGTACAGATCGGGCATGGTAAAGCTTTTGTAGGACTCATACTGACCCACACTTTCCGGCGTGCCCACAATTTCCTGATAGGTGCTGCTGATAATGAAGTTGGCCGCATTCATAGCAATCAGATCTGCCGTGAACTGAAGCGAGAAGTGGTATTTGTCCTCCAGATCTTGCCAGTAGAGGTTACTGAACAGGTACTTGGATTTTTCCAGAGCATGGGCGATGTTGCACTGGGTCACTTTTAATTGTCGAGCCAGCAGAAACGCAACCAGGTTGCCATCAGAATAGTTGCCGATGATCAGATCGGGTTTGCCACCAAACTCGGCTCGCAGTTCCTTTTCCGCATCGATCGCAAAGGTTTCCAGATACGGCCAGATTTCAAACCGGGAAATCCAGTTCTGAGTCAGTTTGGGATTGAACTCGCGAAACGGTACCCGCAAAATCCAGGCGTCTTCCGTGCCGTGAATTTTTTCTAGCCGCTGGTTACACAGGGTGCCATCACTGTTGGGAATTAAGCGAGTCAGCACAATCACCTTCGGGTGGACATTCAGCACATCCAGTCCTGCCAGCTCAATGTCTTCCTGGAGTTGCTTTTCCAGACTCTTAACCTGGTCCAGGATGTAAACTACTTGCCCACCGGTGTCGGGACGGCCCAAAACGCCTTCCTGCCCAAACCAACCGTGGGGAGAAATCAGCGCAATCCGGAAGATCATCGGGATGCGGGAGATGAAGGATTCCAGAGCCTGGTGGTCGGGGGAATCAATGAGCTGATCGAGCATTTCCAGAGTTTCTCGAACCCGGTGGGCGGTGTTGCCCCAGCCCGGCTCAAACCCCAAATTTTGCAGGTCAAACCGAAAGGATTCGTAGGATGCGTCACCGGGGCGATCGCCCAACAGTTGCAGGGCTGCTTTAATCTGGTCAGATAACTGCTGCTGAGACTGGATGCGTTCGTTAATCAGCAGTTGAGAGGCATCATAGCTATGCAGGCGTAAAAAATTGAACAGCGCATTCTGCCACTGGCTGGGGTCCTGAAACAGTTTACTGGAGAGGTAGCGGTTGAGAAACTCCACTCCTTTGCCAATGTTTTTGGGGTCCCGAATTGTTGGGGAATAGTCATAAAACGGCTGGAAGTCAATTTCCAGCACATCGCCTTCCTGGGGGTGGTAATGGTTCACCAGGCGATCGCGCAAATCCAGTAACTCCTGGATACTCATCGGTTCAACCGTGAGATCTTCCAGCAAGCGATAGGCTTCTTGCTGGGCAATGCGGGGTCGAATAATCATGCAAAGACTTTCCACATCCAAAATAATTTCCTGGATGTAATAGACCAGCTTGCTCAGACGAGAGGACGTGTGGAAATGTTCAGATTTTTCATAATGCCGACAGTAATCATCAAAGGCCGTTAAAATCTCGTTTCGCAGTAGATAGCGTTTATCCGATGCCCGCAATAGATTTGCAAATTGTCGCAAATTGGTTTTCTCATCACTATTCAGAACTGCCTGGATCAAATCGGACATTAGAACCTCTCTCTATGCCTGGTAAGGTTTGAACGAATCTTTTCAGTTTTTCCAGCTTTCAATCAGTAACCAGTCTGTTTCTCTCTATTTCTCGTGAATTCATTCCCATTTGAGATTAGAGCCCACTTTTACAACTGAGCGTCGTGGGTTGAAAGAGTCAGACCCGGTTTCCTCAGTCAACAAATGTTTCTTGTATCCGCAGGTGAATAAAGCAATACTTGGAATGGCTCGGTTGTTGAGCCGTAACCCATCAAACCTCTGGCCAGGATGGGCTAAGGCTAACCCATCCTACAGCAGCCTTCGATTGAATGTGTCTTACCGGACTGAAAGCTTTAGCCAAAGTGTTGGGCTCAGGGTAACCAGATTTCTCCCGTTCGCTCATAAGTCTCTGGATTTAGAGAAACCTCTGGATTTAGAGAAACGAAGCCAGAAAGGCTCTTTTGCAATTCTGGTGATAGCGATGCCTATCACCAAAACAGATTCAACATTCCAGAGAGGTCGTCTGGGATAAAAGAGTATCTTGCGCTACTCTTTCATCGTTGGGCCGAAAGAACTGCCAGATGAGCGTTGAGGAGTCATTTGTAATTGCCTAAACCACCATACCTGCTGGTTTCTGATGAATCTGTAAAGCTACTCATCAAAAATTTTAAGTTATGATGAAGATTCCGGCAAATTACGCATTTATTCTACTCAATCAATTGGCGTGGGCACATCCGGTAAATCACCCGGACACGGGGACCAAACACAATCACATCTTCAGGCTGTAGTTCGCAAACAGGCTGTTTTTGACCATTGATCAGCAAACCATTGGTGCTGCGTTTACCCGCTGGAGTACCATCCGTAATTTGATAGGTAAAAGTTCCATTGTCTTTCAGAACTCTAGTCAAAAATGCGTGTTGGCGAGAGGCAAACTGGGAATGTATACAAATATCATTTTTAGGGTCCCGCCCAATCAGGTAGTGGTCTTTCTCTAAAAGGACTTCCCGTCGGCCCCAATCATCTTCGATGGTAAGAAATGGTTGACCCTGACTGATGGGTGGAAGTTCCCTGGATAGGGCGAATTCTGAAGAGAAGGTGACTTTTGAGTCTGTTTCCCTTTCAACAAAGGTGGGGTCTCCGTAGCCAGCACCGTACCAGGCGGGGTTGGTAGTGGGCTGGCGATCGCTCAATCCGGTTTTCTCTGAAACCAGGGTACGGGTTTGCCAGGATACCTCATCGTCCGGCTTGATGGAAAGGGCGCGATCATAACTGGCGATCGCTTCAGAATACCGCCCTAACTCAACCAATGCATTCCCTCGATTGCGCCATCCCAGATGGCTGTCTGGGTTGATATGAAGCGCGCGATTGTAGCAGGACAGCGCTTCTTCAGGAACATTCAGTCCATACAGTAGAGCGTTTCCCCGATTTTGCCAGGCCATCTCATGGTCAGGCTTAATTTGCAGCACTCGATCATAGCAGGCAATCGCTTTCACATAGTCTCCCAGCCCATACTGAAGAGCATTTCCGCGATCATGCCAGATCTGGCAAATGGCATCAGCTTTGGGTTTTAGGGCGATCGCGTGGTCAAAACTGGTGATGGCCTCGCTGTAATCCCCGCAGTTTTCCAGCGCCAGTCCCCGCTCGTACCAGGCTTCGTAATAGTCAGGGCGAACTTTCAGCACGCGATCAAAGTGAAAAATGGCTTGCTCATACTCCTCAGCCGCAGATGCTGCAAGCCCCTGGCGAAACCGCTGGAGGGCTTCACCGGTAAGTGGTAGTTGACCTGTATCTAGCATTTGGTAACTTCCTGGGGGCTAATGTCCGGCTACCAATTGAAGAATCAAGACTAAACCCTGACGGGACCGTATATCTACGATCATTATGTAAATATTACCGAACCTCCATAAAGCTCGTGTCAAGCTGGGTGGATTCTCATAGATTCTTTAAACAAGTTAGGGGGCAGATGGGTAGAGGAGTAGACCAGTGGTTAAGGGTGAGGTGAAACTTCAAAACTCATCTACCTATTTACCTGTTCACCCTTAAGCTTCCAGAATCAGACTCAGGGCCTCCGCCACTTCGCGGGCACTGCTGTAGCGATCTTCCAGTTGGGGGTTGGTCAGTTTGCGAATCAGGGGCAGCATCTCTGGAGACAGGCCCGGTACGTATTCGGGGTATAGACGAAAGCCCTGCTCTCGCTGCGCGTAGAATTCCTGGGGTTCTTTTCCAGTTAAAAGATAAATCAGTACAGGCCCCAGCGCATACAAATCGGAAAGCGGGGTTGGATGTCCCTGTTGCTGTTCGGGGGCAATGTAGCCCAATGGGGCAGGGGAGGTGTCTGCTACCAGTTCTTTCAAGGATGCAAAGCCGACTACTGCGATGGTGTAAGGATTGAAGGTGGAGGGGCGCTGAATCAGATTTTCAGGCCGAATATCCTGATGAACCAGGGGAACTGGTTGCTGATGCAGGTAATCTAGGACATCACAGATCTGGAGGAGGGTTGCGATCGCCTCATCCTGAGAAAAGGGGCCATGCTTCATGATCTGCTGGCCGAGGTCTCGTCCATGCACCCACTCCATAATCAGGTAGGGTTGCCCTTCCGCCAAAAAGAAATCAACAAAGCGAGGAATCCCTGGATGGCTCAACTGAATTAAAGCTTTTGCCTGCTGCTCAAATAACTCCAGGGCTTTCGGGTGATGCATCCATTCCTGGCTCAGGGTTCTTAGTAGCAAGCTTTGACCGTTTCGCCAAACAACCTGGGTAATGCCAACCCCATCATCCTTAAGAGTTTTGACTACCTGATATTCCACCAGGGTTTTCAATACCCGCAGTGGCTGCCCACTGTTCTGGCAAAAAAGCAGATCTCCTGAATTGTTCTGGGTTAAGCGTTTGTTTGCGGAACTTCCTGCAGAAGTTGCTGCCAGGGGAGAGTGTTCCTGGTCAACCGCAGTAGATGCTGGCTTTCCTCCCGCAGCAGACTCAGCCTTTTCTGACTCTGGCTGATAGGTGATAGGTAGGGAGTCGCTGGCAGAGTTAACATCTGAAGCGGGGTTGGCGGGCACTTTTGGTCCGGCACTGCTTTCAGATCGACTCTCCCTTTGAGCTAGTGTTTTTTCTCCAGCGATGTTTTGGAAGGTTTTAGGAGCCGCCCGCCCAATATGAATTTGAATGTTGGGACCAGACCGGGCTAGCCGAATAATCATCCCATCTTCTACTGGAATCTGAGTCACCCGTTTGCCATCTACATAGGTTCCGTTGGCTCCCAGATTGACAATTTCCCAATGGGAATCAACCTGGTGTAGTTCTACGTGATGACGCGAGACGACTGCACTGTACAGGACAACATGGTTATCTGTTGATCGCCCAATCTTAATAACAGACTCGTGCTCAAATGTCCAACTTTGAGCCGGAGTTAACTGGTCTGTGCGCAGGAGCGTTAGCGTAATCACACTGGCAGTGCAGAGTTTGTAGCAGGTGACATGACAGAGAGTAGGCACAGGTGTCAGGCGCGGAAAGGGCAACGCACATTAGTTAAAGCGATATTGCCTGTTCTACACTATCCTGACGATCGCTACCAATAGAAGATAGAGAACCAGATTACTAATGGTTTTAGAGGTTGTTTCTATCCTACGTTGCTTTCACTGAAGTTGAACCCAAATTTAGTGAGAGTGATGGAGTGGATAATAACTCCCCGCCCCCCAATCCCTAAGAGAGTTGAAACAAAAAGGTTACCTTATCACCTTTGCCCAGGGCGATCCGGTCGCCCGATCTAAGGCGGTGCCGATTTCCAACTGGAAGGGGTGAGTTGTTGATGTAGGTGCCATTGGAACTGCCTACGTCTTCAATATAAAAGGATTCCCCCTCAATTCGAATATCGGCATGAACCCGTGAGACAATCTCGGAGTCTGGAAACCCTGAAATGTCGATATCAGGTGGAATGCGATCATTCGGTTTGCCAATGTGAATAACCGACAGATTTTGGGGTAACTCAATCGAGGTACTGGTCTGTACGTGTAGAAGCCGGGCGGTGTGATGCTGTAACTGGGTTCTGGATCCCCCTGGGGTGGCAATTGTCGGGGTCTTTTCAGCTTCCGGTTGCTTCGTCACCGGGATCGGAGGCGGCATTACCGGAGGCGCTACTGGACTGGATGGAGTGGGAGTTTCCAGGGAGGGATTGGCAACCAGTGGTTCTAATGGCAGCAGAGGGTCAGGGGGAACCAGGTCAGGAATGTCTGACAGCGGAGAAGGGAGCGGAGAGACATTTTCCGCATTGTTTGCCGCCGAAACTCTGGCTGCCCGTAAATCGAACCCACATTGACCACAAAAGCTAGCATCAACCTGCACCGTCGCTCCGCAGTTGGGGCAGGTTGTAGTAGCCGGTAAGGGCGTATAGCACGCCTCACACTGAACTGCCCCATCTGGGTTTTGATGATTGCAATTCGGGCAAACAATCATGGACCCTTCCTTTCACAGACAAAGCCTGCTGCGTGATTTTTACTGTCATTTATTATGACTTCAAATCTTGCCCTGCTAATTGATCAAGAAACCACCAAAGTTCTCCCTGGGGCTGAATTAACCGGGCAGGATAGGTTGCGGCGTCGGCCTCAGGGGCAAAGATCTGCTCCAGTGCATGACGTTTGCCTGCACCGGTCGCAATAAAAATGACCGTATTCCCATGGTTAATTAACGGAACAGTGAAAGTGAGGCGGGGCTGTCCATCTTTGTTGCCTACGGTGATCAAGCGATCGCGCACCTGCAATGCTTCTGTATGGGGAAACAGGGAAGCCGTGTGCCCATCATCCCCCATTCCCAGCAGAATGATATCAAAGACAGGAAACTCCCCTGGCTGCACCTGAAAAAACTCTTGAAGCTCAGCTTCGTACCTGCTGGCCGCATTGGCTGGGTCAGCTTCATCGGTTGGCATGGGGTGGATGTTCATCTTGGGTATCGCCACCCGATCTAACCAGGCCCGTCGTGCCATTTTCTGGTTACTGTCGGGATGGTCAGGGGCAACATATCGTTCATCGCCCCAAAAGATGTGAATACACTGCCAGGGAAGATCCTGAGTGGCAATTTGTTCGTATAGTGGCCTGGGAGTATTTCCGCCCGCAAGCGCGATGGTGCATTGCCCCCGCTCGGCGATCGCTGCTTTCATTTTGCCCAGCACAACCTCTAGCGATCGCTGAATTAGTGTTGCCGAATCTGGCAATACCTCGACTACTCTGTTCATTGTTTCCGCGTCTCTCAATGACGGACATTCTAAAAGAGGGGATGGGGAGGGTTAGTGATTGCTTGTTAGTTGTTAGTTGTTGGTTGCTAAAGGGTGATGGGCGAGTATGTCCCTGGAAGGAACTCCTATCGATTCAACTTTTTCAGCCAAACCCATCCAATTTTGAATGCAGGAGAGATTCAAACCAGTACTACTATAGGTGGTTGGCAGAGTAATTCCAGTTAACTTTATACCAAGTCACAAAAAGCAATGAAATCGCCAAGCCTGACTCCTCTAACCTCCTTCATCCTCAAACTGGTTGGGGGTTTGCTAATCCTTTCCTACCTCATCGATCTGGTTCTATATTTGACCGCTGCTAACTTTCAAAACAATCAGTGGGTAATGACGCTGACCACCCAACTTGTGGATCGGGGATTCATTCCTCTGATTGGGTTGGCAGCTTTGTTTGCCGGGTTCTGGATTGAGAGCACCTCTGACACTGCCAGGGAGTCTTCTCAGGGATTGAAATTGGCTGCCCTCTGGCTTGCCAGTGTCCTTGGTCTGATGTTTCTGCTGATTGTGCCCCTCAATGTCAACGCCACCCGCCTGGCCGCCGAAGAGCAGATTAACAAGATTGGACAGGAAGCTAGCAAAGCCGAAGCTCAACTCGACACTCAGGTGCAGCAGTTTAAGGCGCAGCTAGACCCCCAGCTTGCAGTCCTGGATCAGGCGATTAAAGGAGGACAATTTCAGGGTGCTCAGTTGGAGCAGGCCAAGAAACAGCAGGAGCAGTTACAAAGGCTAAAATCGGATCCCAAGGCCCTTGAAGCCCAAATCGCTCCGGAGCGAGACAAGAAACTGAAGGAAATTCGGGAACAGAAGAAACAACTTGAGGATCAGACCTATCGTGGGGCACTGCAAACCGGAATGCGGGTTGGGCTCATTAGTCTGTTGTTGGCGATCGTCTATGCCCTGATTGGATGGACGGGACTGCGTCAAATGTTTTATGCCCCGGAACGTGATCGCTAACTGGACAAAATCCGTTTATAGAACAAAGATAGTGTTAACTGGGATACGGATCACCGTAGGATAGTTGGATGGATCCCGTGATCCCTTCCTTTCTTAGGCTGAGTGTATCGCAACAAACCTTTACATTGTTTGTTGCAAGTCTTAAAAATATAAAAGTGGTAGGCTGAGCCGTGGAGTTGATTTTAATGACCCATGAGAAGTGGAGGTTTAAGGGCAGAGCTAGTTAATGCCTTAATTGCCTTGATCCCAGAGATGTCCCTTCTGACTCTCCCGACCGATTAAGCTTATTAGTATTGTTTTTACAGCCAAATTCTAAGGAGATTGGGCAAGCCGTGCTCCAACGCTTTAAGCAAGACCTGAAGAACGACCTGATTGCTGGGTTGCTGGTGATTATTCCGCTGGCAACTACCATTTGGTTGACTTACACGGTCTCCACCTGGGTCATCGACTTCCTAACTCGTATTCCCAAGCAGTTAAACCCATTTGATGACTTGCACCCGGTTCTGCTAAATTTGCTGGATCTGGTCGTTGGGCTGGCAGTTCCCCTGTTTTTGATCCTGCTCATTGGCCTGATGGCACGGAATATTGTAGGCAGGTGGTTGCTGGATTTCGGTGAACGGTTACTCCAAGCCATTCCCCTGGCGGGTTCAGTTTACAAAACCCTCAAGCAACTGCTTGAAACCCTTCTCAGGGACTCTGGTAATAAGTTTCGGCGGGTGGTGCTGGTGGAGTATCCTAGGCAGGGAGTTTGGTCTTTGGGGTTTGTCACCGGGGTCATATCGGGCGAGTTTCAGTCCCACTTTTCAGGTTCAATGCTGGGAGTTTTTATCCCAACCACCCCCAATCCAACAACGGGCTGGTATGTTGTTGTCCCTGAAGAGGCCGTGATCAATCTTTCAATGTCCATTGAAGATGCCTTTAAGGTAGTTATCTCCGGTGGTATTGTGAGTCCGGATACGTCTGCTTCAGCATCTTTATCGATTTCGGGCAAACGTCCGCTTGAGCCTTTTCTTGAGCAAAGCCGTCCAGCGATCGCCCTTGAAGAGGAAGCATAGTCCTCATCTGTCCTTTTTTACATTTGCCATGCAAGCCCGTCGAATCGCTCGTGAACTGGCACTGCTTAGTATCAGCCAGCTACCTGCCAAGCAGGAGCGATTAGAAGTGCAAGATTTACAGGGGGTGGTGGTAGCTGCGGTTCGCACCCTCACCACGGAAGCGCAGGATGCTCTGGAGACAGCTTCTGCTGAGCTGCAACAGAGCAATGCCCGGTTGCTAGATAGTGAAACTCGGGCAACAGATGTGCAGCGTGCGCGAGCTATGGTGAGTGAAGCAATTGAGTTAACTCAAACCGCCATCAATCGTTTGGGGGTGGCCATCGAAGTACCAGAGTTTATTCAACTGGCAAATCAGAAGGAAGTGCGATCCTACACGCTGGAACTGATTCGCACCTTGAAAGCGAATCAGGAGAAAATTGACCAGCTCCTGTCGCAGGCATTAGTAGACTGGCAACTTTCCCGTCTTGCCTCGATTGATCGAGATATTCTCCGGATTGCGGTGACGGAAATTTTATTTCTGGGGGTTCCCGATCGCGTCGCCATCAATGAAGCTGTAGAGTTAGCAAAACGTTACAGTGGAGATGATGGACACCGTTTCATCAATGGAGTCCTGCGCCGGGTGATGGATCAGATTAGAACAGAGTTGCCCTCTTAAGGAGACCCAGGATTGATATGACGTTTGACTGGTTTCGGCGGCGATTTGATCAGCAAACTGAAGAAGCTCAGGCAGCAGAAACAAAGCAGACTGAGCCTGAAGCGTCTGCCGCGGATGAGCAGAAAAAAGACACGACTGCCAGGGCTGCGGAGGATTATCTGAATTGGGCCAAGGCCGCTTACCAGAATATCCAGAAACGGCAGCAAACCCCGGCAACGACTCAAACGGAATCTCCTACAGCGGCGGCGATCGCTCCCCCCTCATCGCCAACCCCAGTCGAAGCGAAAACGGAACCTGTTCCCCAGGAGACGATTCCCCCACAACCTGTTACTGAAGCGCCCGTTGAGGCGGCTCACCCCCTCTCATCCGCTGAACCAGTATCCACCTCAACCGAATCGGGTGTGGTCGCTGAAGCACCCATTGCACCCAGGCAAGAGGCTCCTTCTGGAGAAACGGGAGGAGTTGCTCCAGAACCCCCTGTTCCCGTTGCAGGCCCCCCCCAAGAAACTGTCGCAGCGACTCCCCCCCTTCCATTTTGGGTTGAGTCAGAGGCGGAGCGGCAGGCCCGTCTGGAGCGGCTGAAGGAAACTGCGATCGCCGAACCTGAACCTGAAACCGTTCCTTCAGCCACTGTTACAACTCCAACCGAACCCCCTCCAGAGATTGAATCCGTTCCCGACCTGCTACTGGATGAAGGCTTCCTCTGGTCAGCAGAAGTCTTAGCATCTCAGGGGCGACGACCCGATCAGGTTTCTATCGAAGAAATTACCTGGTTGAAACGGCTGCGCCAGGGATTGGATAAAACCCGACGAGGATTGGTTAACCAATTGCGGGCGATCGTTGGGCAGGGACCGCTGAACCAGAGTGCGGTCATGGAAATTGAAGCGGCACTCCTGCAGGCCGACGTTGGGGTTGAAGCCACAGACGCCATCATCGACGCCCTTCAGAAGAAGGTACGGGATGAAATCCTCCCCCCCGATGCCGCCCTCAGTTACCTGAAACAAATCCTGCGGGATATGCTCGATGCTCCCTTGGGCGAAGCCAATTACCTCTTCGCACCACAAAAAGACACACTCAACATCTGGCTGATTACCGGTGTCAACGGTGCTGGCAAGACAACCACCATCGGTAAACTCGCCCACATTGCCAAAAAGTCTGGTTACAACTGCTTGATTGCCGCTGCAGATACTTTCCGGGCTGCTGCCGTCGAGCAGGTCAAGGTCTGGGGAAAGCGCAGTGAGGTTGAAGTGATTGCCAACCCTGGACAGAATACCGACCCCGCTGCTGTCGTGTTCGATGCAATTACCGCCGCCAAGTCACGAGGTACCGAACTGCTTTTAGTAGACACCGCTGGTCGGCTGCAAAACAAAAAGAATTTAATGGACGAATTAAGCAAAATTCGCCGCATTATCGACAAAAAGGCGGAGAATGCCGTTGTCGAGTCCCTCCTGGTGTTGGATGCCACCCTGGGGCAAAACGGGCTACGCCAGGCCGAAGTTTTTTCCAAAGTTGCTCAATTGAGCGGTGTAGTGTTAACGAAACTGGATGGAACGGCCAAGGGAGGAATTGCCCTGGCTGTGGTACAGCAACTGGGGCTGCCGATCCGATTCATTGGGGCTGGCGAAGGCATTGAGGATCTACGTCCCTTCTCTAGCTATGAGTTTGTTGAAGCCTTGCTGAGTGGTTAGTGAGGGTAAGTGAGGGCTTTGCCCCTGCAGTAGCTCCACCACTACACCCTGTCCTGACCACAAGGACTATCGCTTTATTAGTAGACCTAACAAGGTAATGATGAGTGGCGCTAGCCACCATCATTAACAACTCAAAAATCATTATGATTTGGGCTCCACCGCTTTATTCACTCGTTTTCTGGTTCTCCTGGCTTGCCGGTGAAAGAGTAGCGTAAGCTACTCTTTTATCTAAAACAAAATCCTTGGAGTATTGATTTTGCTCTAGTGATAAGCGTCGCTTATCACCAAACTCTCAGGACAGCCTGTTTCCCTGCCCCAGATTTACCCATCAGGTAGGGAAAACCTCCCCTTGGTCTTGTGGCAGAAAGTGAATTTTCGCGTTATCTATAGAAGCCAATGTGATAGGAGAAGTGAGGGATGGTGATAGGGGCGGTCTTTCTTGCTTGCTTTGGGTTTTGAGTTTTAAGTTCTGAGTTTTGGGTTCCGATCTCTAATATCTAATTCCTCGCCCCTGTCCCCCAATCTCCGACTCCTGTCCCCTAGCCCCTAGCCTCTAGCCCCTATCTCCTGACTCCTGACTTCCAGATCCTGTCTCCTTGTTAAGGTTGGCGAACAGAAACAAGACTTGCAGTAAACCTTACTTTAAAGTTGGTAGAACAAAATACTGCATTCGTTTGTCCATTCGATAGAATCTGTTGCAAAAATTGTCAACTTCCGGTCGAAGTAGGTTAAATTAATTTGACTCCACATCGTTGGAATGGATTACCCCCTCTGGTCTACTTGTTGCTCTCTTGCACTGACAGGTGATTTGCTCTGTATCCACTTAACGTGATGATGGTTACCTCATCCTGATCCCGATGACTGCTGTGCCCCTTCCCCGACAGCCATCTCAATCGAACCATCGCCCCACAACTTCGAGCAGTGGGGCAACTCCCGATATCACGCCAGTGTTTGCTTTGAAAGAGCTGGTCGCCCGGTTGAATCGGGAACAGCACAAGATTCAGGATTTGCTGAGTTCTTTGGGGTTTGCGCTACGGAGCTTTAATAACCTCAACCAATTTCTGGAACTCATTCCCTTAATGGCAAGTCGGGTGACGGATTCGGACGGAGGAGCATTGTTGTTGTTCAAGCCCAATGGGCAGGTGCGGTTGGAACGATTGCACTGTCAGGACAGTAACTGGTGCCATGATATTCGTAGAGCAATAGAACTGGCGACCCGCCAGGTGATGGCTTCCCTGCCCCCGGTGAATCCGGGTGAGCCTCTGACGCTGCCTATCGGGGCGATCGCTGCCCTCGATCATCAGGTCAGTCACCATCTGGGAGGTAATATTCAGCTATTTGGCACGGCCATTCTGGTTAAAAATAACGAGCGGGGGCGTCTCTACGTCTTCAGCCGCGACCCACAATACACCTGGACCGAAACCCGGCAAAAACTGGTTCGCCTGGTGGCAGACCAGACCGCCGTTGCGATTGAAAACGATGAACTCACGGTCGAGCTGCGCAAGAAGGAACGACTGGATCGGGAGTTGGAAATTGGGGCTGAGATTCAATTACGGTTGCTGCCGCGTCAGTGCCCCAATATTCAGGGGGTCAGGTTAGCTGCCCGGTGTAAGACGGCCAACCGGGTAGGGGGGGACTATTACGACTTTATTCCGGCGAGCTACGACCAGATGCGATCGCGCAAGGAAGGAGGCAGTGAATCGGGCCGCTGGAGTGTGGCGATCGGAGATGTGATGGGTAAAGGCGTCCCGGCTGGATTGATTATGACGATGACGCGGGGCATGCTACGAGCAGAGGTGTTGAACGGGCACTCTCCAGCGCGAATTTTGCAACACCTGAACCGGGTTATGTACGCTGACCTGGAGAATTCCAATCGCTTCGTCACGCTGTTTTACTCAGAATACGACCCGCAAACGCGCATCCTGTCCTATAGCAACGCGGCCCATAACCCACCTCTGCTATGGCAGGCCGCAACGAAGACCATTAAGCGATTAGATACGCTGGGGATGTTGATTGGGCTTGATGCGGATACTCATTATCAGGATGCTCAAATTCAGTTGCATCCGGGGGATACCCTAATCTACTACACAGATGGCTTTACAGATGCGGCTAATCAGAGTGGCGATCGCTTCGATGAAGAAAACCTGACCCAGGCATTTCAGTGGGCCTGCCAGCACTGTAGCGGTCCTCAGGAAATTCTGGAGTACCTGTTTGAACGGGTTCGCAGCTTCACCGGGAACGCCGATCGCAATGCCGATGATATGACCCTGATCGTGATGCAAATCGTTGATGATTAATTCTTAATCCCGGTTGTTTCAATTCCGCGGATAAACTGCCGCTGTCCCAGCAGGAAAAGTAAGACCACCGGAAGAGTGGCGATTACAACGGCGGCCATCATTAAAGCCCAGCTATTGGTGAACTGCTCCTGAAACTCAGCCAGAGCAAGCTGAACTGTTCTTAGCTCTGGCCGAGTTGTAAACACCAGGGGCTTAAACATATCATTCCACTCGCCAATGAAGGTAAACAAAAACAGAGTAACCAGAGCGGGGCGTGCCAGAGGCAACATTACCTGACCAAGAATTTGTAATCGATTCGCCCCATCGATAGCCGCGGCTTCCTCCAACTCAATGGGAATTGTTTGAAAATATTGAGTCATCAAGAAAATACTGAAGCCACTCACTGCGGTTGGCAGAATCAAAGCTGCGTAGGTATTAATCAGGTGCCCCCACTTCAAAACCAGAAAAATAGGAATCACCAGCATTTGAAAGGGAATCACCAGCGTAGCCAGGATGACCAGCAAAATGGCTTTCCGTCCCCGAAACCGCAGGCGTGCCAGAGCGTACCCAGCCAGGGCTGAAGTCAGGATTTGAAAAGCGGTAACCGCCAGGGCAACCAGTGCAGAATTGGCAAAGGCCAGGAGAAACTTACCTTTTGCCCAGGCATCCTGATAGTTCTGCCATGTCCAGCCATTGGTTCCTCCAGGGATGGCACCGGGCGGCGAAAAGGAAGTCACAAGCACGACTGCCAGTGGAAGCAGAACCAGCCCTGCCCCTGCAATCAGCAGGACGAGATTCCATATCGCCCAGCAACTTCGAGTTGAACCAATCAACTTCAACCTATCTGAGGAGCGTCGCCACAGAAGCAGGAGTTTTCCTTGGAACGTTCCTGCCTCTGGACGCTTCGTCTGAGGTGGGGTGGGCTGATCTTCAGGCATCTTTAATTTAGTGCGGTAAGTAGCTGGGTGCAATTAAATTGAAGATGGTTTTGGGGGTGGAGAGGGTTGCACCCCCTGCCTGGGGGCAACACCTCCACTCCCCTTTCTTCCAATTACTTATGTCTACCTACTTTACGATTGTAGAGATAAGAACGCACCTGCAAACAGGAAACACAGGTCTAACATAAGACCGTTTGGCGCTTCAATCGAAGTTTTCGTAAAATATCCAGACGGAGGAAAGGCTGGATCACGGAAGTTTGGAAATCCTGCCTGAATCTTGAACAGGTTAGTCGATTTCCTACATATAAAAAGCTAAAGTGATACAAGTATGAGTTTTGAAGAACCTTGTTACGGACCCTTTTGCTTAACCTAATGTCTTAGCGCCGAGTGGGTATCGGCTGTATTCGTGAGGAGATAAGAGACCTATGCCGCAGCTTGAGGCTACTGCAGCAATCGACTTCCATAGTGAAACCTACAAAGACGCCTACAGTCGGATTAATGCGATCGTTATTGAAGGCGAACAAGAGGCCAACGAGAATTACCTGAAATTGGCTGAACTGTTGCCAGAAAGTAAGGATCAGTTGCTGAGTCTGGCAAAGATGGAAAGCCGTCACAAGAAAGGCTTTGAAGCCTGTGGACGTAACCTGAGCGTCACTCCGGACATGGAATTTGCCCGTCAATTTTTCTTCCAGCTTCACAAAAACTTTCAGGACGCGGCAGCTCAAAATAAAGTTGTCACCTGTTTGTTGATTCAATCACTGATTATTGAATGTTTTGCGATCGCCGCCTACAACATCTACATTCCCGTAGCGGATGATTTTGCCCGCAAGATTACTGAAGGCGTGGTGAAAGATGAATATAGCCACCTCAATTTTGGCGAAGAGTGGCTAAAAGCAAACTTCGAGGCATCCAGAGAAGAATTAGAAGCTGCCAATCGCCAGAACCTGCCAATTGTCTGGCAAATGCTGAACCAGGTTGAGGCAGATGCCCGTGTTCTGGGTATGGAAAAAGAAGCGCTAGTTGAGGATTTCATGATTCAGTACGGTGAAGCGCTCAGCAATATTGGATTCAGCAATCGGGACGTCATGCGCCTATCAGCAATGGGGCTGGCCGCCGCTTGAATCAGGCGTATGGAGAAGTGCTGATGCTCCGGGCAATTTACCTCAGGAACGCGAGGCACTTTCGTCCTTGCTTGCATCAGCCTGATTTATGGCGTCTACTCAGCATTCCATCAGGACCAATTGCCAGGGTTGGTGGAGCAATAACCGTGTGAATGGGAGAAGGTTTCAATTCGTACAACGTCCAATCCAGAGACGAAATCAGAAATGCTCCAGAATACGTCTGATTGGTAACCTTGAGCACCGTCTTTAAGCCGCCTTTGCTGCTTGCTTAGCGCCATTCTTAGCATCATCGTTTCAGCTACAGAATCTATCAACAGAACCCGTTAATTTACATAGAGTCGTCCATGTTCGGTCTAATCGGTCATCTTACCAGCCTGGAACATGCTCAGGCAGTAGCTAAGGAGTTAGGTTATCCAGAGTACGCTGATCAGGGGCTTGATTTTTGGTGTAGTGCTCCACCTCAAATCGTTGACACGATTAAAGTCACTAGCGTTACAGGTCAAACCATTGAAGGAAGATACGTTGAATCCTGTTTTTTGCCCGAAATGCTGGCTGCCCGACGCATCAAGGCGGCTACCCGTAAAGTGATCAACGCAATGGCCCATGCCCAGAAGAATGGTATCAATATCACCGCCCTCGGAGGCTTCTCATCCATCATTTTCGAGAATTTCAACCTGGAGCAGATTAAACAAGTTCGTAACGTTATTCTGGATTTCAAACGCTTTACGACTGGTAACACCCACACCGCTTACATCATCTGCCGACAGGTTGAGCTAGCATCCCAGCAACTGGGGATTGATCTTTCAAAAGCAACCGTTGCCGTCTGTGGTGCCACTGGAGATATTGGTAGTGCTGTGTGCCGCTGGCTCAATACCCGCACAGATGTGGCGGATATGCTCTTGATTGCCCGTAACCAGGAACGCCTGAAGGCTCTGCAAGAAGAGTTGGGACGGGGCAAAATTATGGATTTGCTGGAAGCATTACCAGAGGCCGATATCATTGTCTGGGTTGCCAGTATGCCAAAGGGAGTTGAAATTGACCCAACGACTCTGAAACGGCCCTGCTTACTGATTGATGGAGGTTATCCCAAAAACCTGGCTACCAAAATCCAATATCCCGGTGTCTATGTTCTTAATGGTGGTATTGTAGAGCATTCCCTGGATATCGATTGGAAGATCATGAAAATCGTCAACATGGATGTGCCTGCCCGCCAGCTCTTTGCCTGCTTTGCTGAATCCATGTTGTTGGAATTTGAGAAATGGCATACCAACTTCTCCTGGGGACGCAATCGAATCACGGTAGAAAAAATGGAGCAGATTGGAGTGGTGTCGGTCAAGCATGGATTTAGACCTCTCCTGGTGGAGGGGTTGGAGGCTGGGAGCTAGTAACGCCTCACACAAACTCTTAAAATGACAGTGGTGTGAGTTCTTGCCTTCTACTCCCAGCCCTAATTCTGGTTTCCCTATGTCAACGACCGAACGCAAACCGATTCTTCTTGACTTTGAAAAACCCCTGGCAGAGTTGGAGGCCCGGATTACGCAGATTCGCGAACTAGCGGAAGAAAACGACGTCGATGTTTCGGATGAGATTCGGCAGCTGGAATCCCGTGCCATGCAGCTTCGTCAGGAAATCTTCAGTAGCCTGACCCCGGCTCAACGGCTTCAGGTTGCCCGCCACCCCCGGCGTCCCAGTACGCTGGACTACATTCAGGCTATTACTGACGAGTGGATAGAACTCCACGGCGATCGCGGCGGTTCCGATGATCCTGCCCTTTTAGGTGGCGTCGCCCGTCTCAATGGGCAACCTGTACTCATGCTGGGCCATCAGAAAGGGCGAGATACTAAAGATAACGTGGCGCGTAACTTTGGTCAGGCGTCTCCTGGTGGTTATCGGAAGGCACTGCGATTAATGGAACACGCCAATCGGTTTGGGATGCCAATCATTGCCTTTATCAACACCCCCGGCGCCTGGGCTGGCTTAGATGCGGAACGCCTGGGGCAGGGGGAAGCGATCGCCTATAATCTGCGCGAAATGTTTCGGTTTGAGGTGCCAATTATCTGTACGGTAATCGGGGAAGGTGGCTCTGGGGGAGCGCTGGGGATTGGGGTGGGCGATCGCCTGCTTATGTTTGAGCATTCCGTCTACTACGTGGCATCACCGGAAGCCTGTGCTGCTATCCTCTGGCGGGATGCGGCCAAAGCACCCCAGGCAGCCGAAGCGTTAAAAATTACAGCCGAAGACTTGAGACAATTAGGACTGATTGACGAAATTCTCCCAGAACCGGTGGGAGGAGCCCATGCCGATCCTCTCAAAGCTACGGAAATTCTGCGCGAAGCCCTCGTGCGACATTTGAGTGAGCTGAATCAAATGACCGGGCAACAACGACGTGACTTGCGTTACCAGAAGTTTCGGGCCATGGGCATTTTCAGCGAGCTTTCTGCTTAGCGACCATGAATGATGGCACAAACAAGAATTCTGAGTGATATAATAACTTTGTAACAAATTTTCACAATTCGGCCCCCGAAAGAAGGGGGCTGAGAGTATGGCGGATTGGTAGACCTAACAAGGTAATGATGAACAAGGTAATGATGAGCGGCGCCAGCCGCCATTATTAACGACTCAAAAATCATTACGATTTGGGCACTACCGGTGCATTTTTCATCAGTCAAATCTGATTCCTGGCTCTACCCACAGCGGTGAAATCTTAGCCCATTCCCTACTTATGACGTTTTAAGGATCGAAGCCGTATTGTTGCAAACTCTCCAAACTTTAATCTCCAACTCAGGGAGTTCTCTTAACGTTTAAGTTCAGTCTGTTTCCGCCAGCGTTGCCTTCAACGATGCAGAATTCAGATGATTTCAGGCTTTAGGACATTAGATTTTTTCATGACTTCACAAGTAGAACGGCGTGCTCTCATTACTGGAGCAAGCAGTGGTATTGGCAGGGCAACTGCCCTGGCCTGTGCCCAGGCTGGCATCCACTTAGCGCTGGTTGGTCGTACTCAATCTAAGTTAGACGCAGTTGCTCAGGAAGTCGCCAACTATGGGGTTGAAGTGAAAACCTACTCTGTAGATCTGGCACAGGTAATTCAGGTGCGGGAAAAGATAGGGGCGATCGCCGCTGATATGGGAGCCATTGATATCCTGATCAATTCTGCTGGTGTTGGCTACACAGGTTCTCTAGCCGACACCGCTTTAGAAGATTGGCAGCACGTGCTCAATCTCAACCTCACCAGCGTTTTTCAGTGCATTCAGGCTGTTTTGCCCCAAATGCGCCAGCGCCAACGAGGAACCATCGTCAATATTGCATCTGTTGCTGGGTATCAGGTCTTTCCCGATTGGGGGGCTTACTGTGTCAGCAAATTTGGGCTGGTTGCACTTTCTAAAACACTGGCAGTCGAGGAGCGAGCCCATGGAATTCGAGTAGTCACCCTTTCTCCGGGAGCTGTGAATACTCCTATCTGGGATACGGATACCGTCCAGGCCGATTTTGACCGTTCCAAAATGCTGACTCCTGAGGATGTGGCGCAGTCAATTTTGCATACCATCCTTCTGCCAGAGCATGCTGTTGTCGAAGAACTCAAGCTGATGCCCAATGTGGGCACATTCTAAAGTTTTCTGGTGTTTCTACCTTTTCTCCGTCGGCTTTGCCGAATTTTGTCCACATGTTCACGTAACTACCCTTGAATTGCTATGACTATCGCTTCTACTAACGGTTCCAACGGTTCTCAACCCGTGTCCCTCAAGTCATCGAGAATTCTCCCTACTCGCCCGGATCGTAACACCCTGAATGGGCAGGAAGAACCCAAGTTACAAATACCCCCTGAGGAAATTCAGGATCAAATGGCGGATGCGGTCAGAACGCTTCTATTGGGAGTTGGAGAAGACCCGGAACGCGAAGGGTTGCTCAAGACACCGAAGCGGGTAGCAGAGGCAATGCGGTTTTTGACCAGCGGCTATCAACAGTCCCTGGAAGAAATTGTGAATGGTGCCATCTTTGATGAAGGGCACAATGAAATGGTATTGGTGCGCGATATTAACGCCTTTAGCCTGTGCGAACATCACATGCTACCATTCATGGGCAAAGTGCACGTTGCCTACATTCCCAATCAGAAAGTGGTTGGGTTGAGTAAGCTGGCCCGCATTGTGGAGATGTACTCCCGTCGCTTGCAAGTACAGGAGCGCCTGACCCGGCAGATTGCTGAAGCGGTACAGGAAATTCTGGAACCACAGGGGGTTGCGGTAGTAATGGAAGCTACCCATATGTGTATGGTCATGCGGGGAGTGCAAAAGCCCGGTTCCTGGACTGTTACCAGCGCCATGATTGGGTCCTTTCAGGAGGATCAAAGAACGCGAGAAGAGTTCTTAAACTTGATTCGCCACCAGCCTGCTTTCTGGTAGGTAGCTGGGTGCAATTCAATTAAAGATGGTTTTGGGGGTGGAGGGGGGTGAAACCCCTGCCTGCGGACAACGCCCCCACTCCCCTTTCTTCCAATTAACTATGCCTACCTACTTAATGGCTCTCTGGAACTGTTGAGGTCGGGATGACTTAAAATACCCTTTCATTCCAGAAAAAACTTTTGGACTGTTGATCGTATTTTAATGATGAATTTTGTGATGAATTTTAGTGATGATCGCCCCTTATCGCTAAGTTTCTAGAAACATTTATTACCGAGGGTAGACGTGTGAGCGATCGCACCTATACCCTAAAC
>JAIMBL010000357.1 GCA_023511615.1 Leptolyngbyaceae cyanobacterium HOT.MB2.61 | reverse complement strand
AGTGCCCAAATCGTAATGATTTTTGAGTCGTTAATGATGGCGGCTAGTGCCGCTCATCATTACCTTGTCAGGTCTACTTGTTCACAACCTATTTGTAAAGGCTATAACAACTTCATATCACTCCTTTCCCCTCGCTTTTCTCTATTGAGCAATTGGTCAACCATGCTTTCTTTCCTAAGGTTTTGTACAAGACTGGCTGATTCCCGAGTAGAGGAATAAGATTAAAAGGGCAGGATGATAAGCTTAAAGTTAATTTCATTTAACCTGGTTTTAGGTCCTCTACTTGGTCAATTGTTGTGGCAGATAGTCAAGATACCAGCAGAGAAAAAGATCGGTTTTTCTACCCAATTGGTCGCTATCGGGGTGAGTTTACTCCAGAACATCTGGCGTTTAATGCCAATCTGCAAGAATTTGCCCAACGGGTTTCAATTATTTGCGGTTTGGAGACTGGTGGAAAAATCTCCTCCGAAGAGGCATACAGGGAAATCAAGCAACTCTGGCATCAGCTCAAGAAGTCCAAGCAGGAGCTACTTGATCAGAAAGACTACCCAAAGCCAGAGTTACCCGAAGATAACGAAAGCTAAGTCTGAAAGTAGTCTTTCACAATTTGCAGGATGCGATCGCTGGCGTAGCCATCTCCAAACGGGTTCACCGCATTTGCCATTTCCTGGTAAGCCTGTGGGTTGCTCAACAACTCAGCCGCGATCGTTAGAATCCGGTTTGGATCGGTACCTACCAATTTAGCCGTGCCTGCCATCACAGCCTCCGGTCGTTCGGTTGTTTCTCGTAAAACCAGTACAGGCTTACCCAAACTGGGAGCTTCTTCCTGAAGTCCACCCGAATCGGTTAGCAGTAAATAGCAGCGCTGAATCGCACCAACCAGATCGGTGTAATCCAAAGGTTCTGTCAAAAACACCCTGGGATGTTCTCCTAAAATTGCTCTGAGAGGTTCGCGTACCGTAGGGTTTCGGTGCAGTGGCAACAGCAGCGCAGTATCAGGGAACTTATCTAGAATTTGCAGAAAACCTTGAGCAATATTCTGTAACGGTTGTCCCCAGTTTTCTCGACGATGTACAGTTGACAGAATCACACGGTAGTCATTCCAGTCCAAACCTGGAACAGAGCAGCTTGGTTTACGCTTTGCTACAGCCAGCAGAGCATCGATCACCGTATTTCCGGTTTGATGAATTTCCCCCAGGACTCCCGAATGCTGCAAATGTTCAACAGCAAGCGAGGTGGGTGCAAAATGCAGTTGAGCAAGTTGGGAAATTAACCTCCGGTTGGCTTCTTCAGGGTAAGGGTTGTAGATATCATCCGTCCGTAAGCCAGCCTCAACATGCCCAACGGGAATTTTCTGGTAAAACGCGGCGAGTGTTGCTGCAAAAGCCGTGGTTGTATCTCCCTGCACAAGCACCAATCGAGGCTGTAACCTCTGAAACAGGTCTTCCAGACCTCGCAAACTCCAACAGGTAATATCGGTTAATGTCTGGTTTCGTTGCATGATAGCGAGATCCTGATCTGCCGACAACTCAAACAGTTGCATGACCTGGTCAACCATTTCCCGGTGCTGCCCCGTCAGGATCACCTGGGTTGCAAAATCAGGAGATGACTTAAATTTTTGAATCACAGGTGCCAGTTTAATGGCCTCCGGACGGGTTCCTAGAATGATGTTGATTGGAATTGGAGTAGGCAACATTGAGTCGTAGTAATCAGAAAGAGCCAGGAATCCAATCTATCCTAGCCCCTTCTGACACCTGCAACACTCGCTATTGGTCATTAAAAAGCCCAGCAAATGCCGGGCTAAGAAATAATGCTAAACGAGTTTATGCTAAACGAGTTTAGCGCCTGACTTCACATGTTAAAGGACAGGAGGCATAGACAGAAGTGTGGCGAGGATCATCCTCACCATGCAACCAGCGTAACCAACTGACCTCCTGGGGATGAACTCCTTTCAACGTCAGAGCCGCTGCTCCTACAATCACTGCTAAAAGATTCAAACTAAGGATGCTACCTGCAACTACCAAAACCGCACTTACGGGCAGAACAGACTGTAAAACAACCGCCAACAGCGAACCAATTGTAACCATCAAAATAACTAGGGGAAACCCTATAACTAGCAAGCAAACTGCTAACGTAAATGCCCAAATGAGAAAGCTCTTGAGCATCAACAAGTAATAGAATTTCCTAAAGCTCTGGCTTTGAGATAATGCCATGCCTCTGCCTCCTGGGGGGATTAGATAATTGGTTTTAAACAGAATGCTTTCTAGCGATCCCCAAAACGTGGGATCGGGTTTGTTCCATTAAGTATAGGGAAACTACTCAGGGAAGATGAGGCTTTGTTGGATAAATTTACAGTCTTTGTAAATTGTTCACCTCAGATTACCCTAAATCACTCAAAGGCTAGACAGCGCCTATCTTTTCCCTCAAGGATTCTCCTGATTCCTGGACTATAAACTTGAGTCTGTCTATAAAGATTAAGAAATTCTAATTGTGCCAGGACTAAGGGCTTAATGCTGCGGCTGAATTGGTAAAGGATTTCTCCTATTCCCTGCTATGACCAAGTACAAGGGTGATTTTCTAATTAAACGGAATTCGCGATGGATGAAGGAGGTGTAGGGCATGCCCTCTGTACTCCATGGGTCACCTCTGCTCTTGGTTCTCCCAGCTTACCGGTGAAAGAGTAGCCTAAGCTACTCTTTCATCTAAAACAAAATCCCTGGAATATTGATTTTGTTTTGGTGATAAGTGTCGCTGATTACCAAACTCTCAGGAGATCCCTGCTCTTTAAGTTGGCAAATTGGTATCAGTCATCCTTTTTCCCCTTTAAGAGGGTGTTTGAAAAGTTGTGAGAGGTCAACTTTTATGCCAAACGCCTGACCATAATACGGATCATCGCCAGGTAGATAAAGGTCTCGGATGT
>JAIMBL010000356.1 GCA_023511615.1 Leptolyngbyaceae cyanobacterium HOT.MB2.61 | reverse complement strand
CAAGGGGAGTGGGGGCGTTGCCCCCAGGCATGGGGTTTCACCTCCTCCACCCCCAAAACCATCTTTAATTTAGTCGCGCCCAGCTACTTACCAATTTCTGACTCAGGGTGCACTGCCCCTGAGTGAGAATGGTTTTATATCTATCATTCCCCTCTGCACAAGAAATGGCTCAAGTGTCTTTTGATGATTTAGTCACAAAAGCTGTCGCTGGTGAATCGCTCATTAGCTTTCCAACGGATACGGTTCCTGCTCTGGCCGCGCGTCCTGATCGGGCAGAGTTGATTTTTGCAGCAAAGCAACGCAGTCTGGATAAGCCATTGATTTTGATGGCAGGCGAAATCGCCGATGTCTGGCCATTTGTTGCGGGCAGTTCCCAGGAAAGGCAGGAGTGGCAGGCAATCGCTGAGCAATACTGGCCTGGAGCGCTGACACTGGTTCTGCCTGCCAGCGATCGCGTCCCTGTTGCCATGAATCCCAAAGATCCTACCACCATTGGCGTCAGGGTACCCGATCACGCGATCGCCCGTGTCATCCTCACCCGCACAGGCCCCTTAGCCACCACCAGCGCCAACCTTTCTGGTCAACCTCCCCTGCTTACCCTGACTGAAATTGAGCAGCAGTTTCCTCAAGTGCTTACCATGCGACCTTCAGAACTGCAACAGCTAGCCGCATCTATACCAGGTGAGGCAAAAGAACTGGCCGCTTCAGGAGTTCCTTCCACAGTGATCCGGTGGACTTCATCCGGCTGGGAAATTCTAAGACAGGGAGCTATTTCTGTAAGTTTGTGATCAGAAAGAGGTGGGGGTGGAGCTCGATTGTTCCTTGTTTGTTGTTGGGGCTCTCCTGAGAGTCTGGTGGTAGGCGTCGCTTATCACCAAAACAAAATCAATAAGTGGGTAGACATAATTAATTGGAAGAAAGGGAATTGGAGGCGTTGCCCCCAGCCAGGGGGTTTCCCCCCTCCAACCCCAAAACCATCTTTGTATTTAATTGCACCCAACTGCTTATTTTCGCGGGATTCTGACCAGAATTTTGGGTACAACGTTGGGGTGACAATGCGGTAGCGGGTACCAAGTATCAGGTAACAGGTGACCGGGATGAACTGGATCAATGTAGTATGGATGGGTGTGGGTTTTGGGCTGGGACTGGCCGTGGGCTGGATCCGGTGGCTGTCATCCAGGAAAGAGCAACCCAAAATTTCCTCCCTATCTAACCAAAAATCTGTTCAGCCCGACTGTTTTCCCTCAGACCTTGAACTGGCTTACAAGATGGCAACCGAAATGAGTCAGTTTAAGGGGGGGTATCTGGCCCGGATTTCCCATGAACTGCGATCGCCCCTCAACGGGCTAATTGGGATGCATCAGCTAATTTTGTCCGATTTGTGCGATAGCCCGGAGGAGGAAAGGGAATTTATCACCCAGGCCAATGTCTCAGCCCGGAAGATGGTTGAAGTTCTGGATAGAATTTTAGATGTTGCCAGGGTACAGCACGGGACGGTTCGATTGGAGATCCAGGCTGTTCCCCTGGCCCAGGTTTTTCAGGAGGTTTACGACCTCACCTACCTCCCGGCTAAAGACCGCAACATTAGACTACAAGTCCTCCCTCCCGATCCAGAAGTTTATGTACAGGTTGATCTTCCGCGATTTCGGCAAATTCTGGTTTACCTGATTGACACCGCTATTCAGAAACTACCGGAAGATGGCATTACCGTTTCTGCAAACTTCGCCGCTGATTCCGGCACTGTCCATATCTGGATTGATGATCGATGCTCCCTGGCTAACCGCAGCGAACCCATTAACCTGCTGCAGAAAGAAGTGACTAGTGATGATAGCCTTTCCTCAACGGGACTAAACCTGCTGGCCGTTCAAACCCTGCTGCAAATCATGCAGGGGCAATTGGAAGTGGTGCCTGTTCAGGCAGCAAACGGAGAAGCAGGGAACCACCCCAATTCACTTCTCACCCAAATTCAATGTTCCGTCCCAGGTTATCGGAAGTAGCCACAATGAAGTGCGTACAGCGCCAGGAAAAACATCCCATCGATAGGACAGATGAAGGGGGCGAGGGTAGACCTAACAAGGTAATGATGAGTGGCGCTAGCCGCTACCATTAACGACTCAAAAATCATTACGATTTGGGCACTACCGGGGCGAGAAAGGGGTTGGGGCAGTGGGTATTCATTATCCGTGTCACAATAAACTGTATCGAACCACTACTTGATGGATTGCTCTGGAAGCATCGGATATGACTGTTACCCTCTACAAATGGACATTGGATCGCTACCATGCAGCGATCGATGCGGGGCTGTTTGACGATCAGCCGGTTGAGTTGTTGAAGGGAGACATTGTGCTGATGGCACCAGAGCGGGAACCCCATGCCTGCTACAGCAGCGATGCAGCAGATTACCTGCGAGGACTGTTGGGCGATCGGGCATCGGTGCGGGAAACCAAGCCTGTGACGCTGCCTGATGATTCGGAGCCAGTGCCTGATCTGGCGATCGTGCAGCCGCCTCACCGCCGCTATCTGGATCACCACCCTTACCCGGAGGACATTTTTTGGTTGATTGAATATGCCAACACGACGTTAGCGAAAGACGTGGGTGAAAAGAAACAGGTGTATGCCGAGTCGGGAATTCGGGAGTATTGGGTATCTGATTTGAAGAATGCTCAACTGAGGGTGTTTCGAGATTGGATGAATGGAACTTATCAAACAGAGCTAACGTTGACAACAGGCACTGTTTCACCGCTGGCTTTTCCGGATGTGGTCGTAGAAGTGCGGCGGTTGTTTAGCTAGACCGTACATCAGATCCTCCCTGGTCCCTAAAATTTTGAGGAATCTGAACGGCTAAACTATTTCCCAAAATCCCAACAGACCTGGGTTTCAGTCAGTTGAAACTGACTTTAGCTTTGAGCCAGAACTTTAGTTCTAAGGATCTGTAAAGGAATAACTTTTACAACTCCTTTTGTGGCGAAATTGTGTAATTCCATTCTCCATGAAACC
>JAIMBL010000355.1 GCA_023511615.1 Leptolyngbyaceae cyanobacterium HOT.MB2.61 | reverse complement strand
GTTTTGGTGGTGGAGGGGGTGAAACTCCCTGCCTGGGGGCAACACCCCCACTCCTCATTTCTCTTCCAATTAATTATGTCTACCTACTTACACTAAAGTGGGTATGGTCGGGCAACGGGTATTTTTCCTTCCTGTCGCCTGTTACCCCTCGCCTTAGATAACAATTACCGCTCATCCATTCAGGATGTCTCATGACACGAATTCTAATTCTGTATGCTTCGCTGGGATCCGGCCACATTAGCGCAGCAAAAGCACTGCGTGAAGCATTTACCCGCCACCCAGGTGTAGAAGTCCAGATCGAGGATGCTTTTGACCATGCAAGTCCACTCCTCCGAGAAACCATTACCACCATCTACGAGCGCCTGAGCGAAAGAGTTCCCCATCTGTATCGCTTTATTTACGAAGGCAGCGACGTTGAGGATCTGGAAGAGTCGATGAGCGACAATCTGCTATTTGCCAAGATCGAGCGTCCTTTCCTCAAAGATCTGGAACGGTTAGTGAAGGATAGTCACTCAGATGCAATTATCTGCGTGCAGCAAATTCCGAGCCGACTCCTGCAACTGCTAGACCGGGCCGGGGAGTTGCCCCAACCCCATTACGTGGTAGTTACGGACGTGATGGCTCATAGTACCTGGCTCAATGCGGGTGTGAAAGGATACTTTCTACCCAGCGACTTGACGGCTGAAGTTCTGATTCAAAGAGGGGTTGATCCATCTCTTATTCATGTCACAGGAATTCCAGTCAAATTAGAAATTACTCAGCCAAAGTCTCAGGAAGACATGAGACGACGGCACAATTTGCCCCTGGATGCACCAGTTGTCACCCTATTTGGGGGGGGATTACAGACGAAGCGAGTTCGCCTGATGGTGTCTAAATTGCTGGAGAGCCCCAGTCCCGGTGTGCTGGTCGTTGTAGCGGGGCGGAATGAAGCCCTACAAGAAAAGCTGGAAGATCTGACCGATGGATCACAGATGAAGCTGCGTAAATTGGGAATGATTGATTATGTGGATGATCTGGTTGTAGCGAGTGATCTGGTGATTACGAAAGCCGGTGGGTTGATTACCAGCGAAGTCCTGGCACGGGGAACGCCGATGGTAATTATCGACTCATTTCCTGGGCAAGAAGAATGGAATGCCGATGTTGTTTCCGCAATGGGGGCAGGCATTCAACTCCGTCTGCCAAGCATGGTGCCATCGGCGGTACTGCACCTCCTCAATCAACCCGATCAGTTGGCTTTCATGCGTCAGCAGGCACCCAAAATTGGTCAGCCCCACGCCGCTTTGAAGATTGCTGACATTATCTTAAAACAGTTACGCGCCTCAAAGGGGGGCGATCGCATATCCGTTGAGACAACCTGAGACTATGCAAGCAAACTTGGAGTTTCTTTCCCCCACCAACGCCTTTCTCTGGGGGGTAGCAACATCAGGCTACCAAAGCGAGGGCGGCTTCAATGGACATGGGCAACCGCAGAATAACTGGTCATTATGTGAGCGAAAAGGTCGGGTGATGCCGACTGGTGCTGCTGCAGATTTCTGGAATCGCTATCTCGAAGATTTCCGGCGCTGCCAGGAAATGGGCTTGAATGCGTTTCGCCTTGGCCTGGAATGGGCCCGCATTCAGCCAACGGAACATCCCTATCCTTCACCCCCGCCACCCTTTGACTATGGGGCTTTGAATGCTTACAGCGATCGCCTCGCGGCCTGTCGTCGTCATGGTCTGGAACCAATTGTCACCCTGCACCACTTCACCCATCCCGCCTGGTTGGGACTGGATGCCTGGTTATCAGAAGACACAGTGGATTATTTTGTGGAGTACGTCCGCACAACCGTTACTCACATCAACCGACGGCTCACGCAGCATGACCAACTGCCACCCATCCACTGGTTCATCACCATCAATGAGCCCAATATGCTGGTCACCAGCACCTATTTGAGTGGTCAATTCCCTGGAGGGCATTCAGAACGGGGCATCAGTGCCATACTGCGAGCCTATAATCACATGCTCACTGCCCATGTGAAAGCCTATAACTGCATCCACGACTTGTATAAGGCAGAGGGCTGGATATCTCCCCAGGTTTCGCTCAACACCTTTTGCAGTGACCTCTACTGGTCTGAGAAGGTCCTCTGGGATCTGCTCAGCGTTGCAGAACGGGGAATTAAGCCCGCAGAGGTACGGGAGTTTATTCACGACAAGGCGAAACAGCTAGAAAACACCTTACGGCTTGCCAGTCTGCCCTTCCGGCACGATCTGCCCTACCAGGCCGGACGGCTCACCCATTTCATCACCAATTTTTTAGGGTACCGAATGTTTGACATTCAGTACTTTGATTCCTATTTGCAGGCATTGAATAAGTCATCCCGGCCATCGGTGTTTGATTACGTGGCAATTGATTACTACGATCCATTTGTTGCCCATTTGTTCCGGCTGCCGTCCTTCTCAGACTTTGAGTTCACAAGTAAAACCATCCGGGGCTGGTTAATGAGTGGCATTACCAGCAAATGGTGGGACTGGCGCAGTTTGCCAGAAGGGTTGCACTTTTTCTGCAAATACTATGCAGAAGATTTGGGAAACCGCCCAGTCATGATTGCTGAGAATGGCATGGCCCTCCGGCGTAAACCCAACAACAGCGTTGCCACCCGACGCAGCGATCAGCTACACCGCAGCGAGTTTCTTCAGTTACACTTGCAGCAGGTAAGGCGTCTGCGGCAGGAAGGAGTGCCTTTGATCGGATATATGCACTGGTCGCTCACTGACAATTACGAGTGGGGCTCTTACACCCCCCGGTTTGGACTATTGAGTATTGACTTTACCAGGGGAACTGATCGCTTAGTTGAAGACCACCTGGGCGATCGCCCGTTTGAAACCTATGCCCAGCTAATTCGGGAAGCTCGTTTAGAGGACAGGGAAATTGCCCAGCTTCACTAAGGGTCTGTAAAGGAATAACTTTTACAACTCCTTTTGTGGCGAAATTGTGTAATTCCATTCTCCATGAAACCCATGA
>JAIMBL010000354.1 GCA_023511615.1 Leptolyngbyaceae cyanobacterium HOT.MB2.61 | reverse complement strand
GCTAAGAGGGTGTTTGAAAAGGGTGGGGATGGTTAAAACCATCACTACAAACCCTAAAAACAACTGCATTGATTCAGTATTCTCATGTTTGTATCCAATGTCCCAGCCGTGTTGTTGCTGGATCACCTGATTTCCCACCCGGATAAGCGCACCTGGCTGTTACTGGCCACTCCATCTACCCTGGCAGGAAATCTGTCTTTACTGGGCTCAGTCGCTAATCTGATTGTGGCAGAGCGCCTAAACAGGGACATCGTTTGAGTTTTTGGGAGCATCTGCGGTTTAGGTTACCCTTAACTGGAGTCAGTCTGGTGTTGACTTATTTCTGGCTATATATTCGGTAAGAGAAGTGGCATTGCTGATCTTTTTAGCAATACCTTCCCCTCATGTACTCTGGTTCCTGTTCTATGACTAAAGAACCGAAGATTGATCGCCAGCGGGAACATCAGGCCAATGAGCGGACCTTCCTGGCCTGGTTGCGGACTTCGATCGCACTCATCGGTTTCGGGTTTGCGATCGCCCGTTTTGGGATCTTTCTCCAGCAACTTCACCTCACCCTGACTCAGCAGGAGCCGACAACCCATGCTTTTTTTAACTCCGAAACGTTGGGGATCAGCCTGGTGGTGTTTGGGATTGGGGTGATTGCAGTTGCTGCCTGGCGTTATAACCAGGTGTTCTGGCAGATCGAACAGGGAGACTACCGGACCAATCGTTTTGTAATCTGGATTATGACAGCAGTTGTGATGCTATTGGGAATCTTAAGCATTCCGCTGCTGTTATGGCGCAACAAAGTGCCCAAATTACCAACGACTCCCAACTCTACTTTTCCTAGCAGTCACTTCAATGGGACTCTACGCGCAAAAAATTCTTCCCTACGTGCTGGACTGGGTAATGGCTGGTCCGGAGATGGCACAGTATCGCAAAGAAATTCTGGCTGGGGTATCCGGCGAGGTTCTGGAAATTGGCTTTGGCACTGGACTAAATCTGGCCTATTACCCCAACTCCGTCAAAAGAATTACCACCGTTGATGTCAATCCTGGGATGAATTCACTGGCACTGAAGCGAATTCGGGCATCGGCGATCGCGGTAGATAATCGAGTACTGAATAGCGAACATTTGCCAATGGCGGATAACTCATTCGATAGCGTTGTCAGCACCTGGACACTGTGCAGCATTGCCAACGTTGAGCAAGCCTTAAAGGAAATTTACCGGGTATTAAAACCAGATGGACAATTCTTCTTTGTTGAACATGGATTAAGCGATGATCCCAAAATTCAGGTCTGGCAGAATCGTTTGACCCCGATTCAAAAAGTCATTACCGATGGCTGTCACCTCAACCGGAACATTCGCCAATTGATTGAAAATCAGTTTGATGCTGTCAGGATAGAGCAGTTTTATGCAGATAATTTTCCCAAAGTGGTAGGCTATCTGTACAAAGGAGTTGCCACAAAAAATTGACTTCTGATTGCTGACTTTTCATGCTGGTACTGCTCTAATATTCAACGCTGACTTCTTCCAGCGATCGCCCCATCGTTTCCACTCGAAACAGGTAGGTCATCACTGCGGCCACCACACAGATAAACGCAAGCAGCAACAACAGGGCTGGAACGCCAATTGACCGTTGCAAAATGGGGAGTGCAAACGTGCCCAGCACAGCACCTGCTTTGGCCACAGCCGCTGCAAAACCGGCACCGCTGGCTCGAATGGAGGTTGGAAATACTTCCCCTGACAACAAAAAGGTGGTTGAGTTGGGACCGGCATTCATCATCAGGTTGAAAACGAAAAAGCCGATAAAAACCAGGGCGATCGCCCATCCTTTCTCTAGAGACAACAGATTGGATAACGTCAGAATCACAAGACCCCCAGCCATACCCAGGAAACCCATAATTTGTAACTGGATGCGCCCGACTCGTTCAATGCATCCAATCGCAATCAAAAAGCCTGCAATCAGAAATAAATCAACCAGAGCAGAACCTGCTGCTGACGCCATTTCTTTGGTAATGAAATTTTCTTCACTGGAAAAGGCCAGTGCGCCAATGATGGTGGGAGTAAAAATTCCAATTCCATAGGTGGCAATGTCCTGTAAAAACCAGGGAATGGAGGTGAGCGCAGTGCTGCGGCGATAGCGAGATGAGAATAGAGCACTGTAGGGCAGGCTGGGTTCCCGTTCTGGTGGATCGGTTTCGACGCTAAGGTAGATCGGTTCACCTAACAATACTGATGCGGCCCTGGATGCTGCCTCGTAATCTCCCCGGACGATATAGTAGCGGGGGCTTTCCAGCAGAAAGCTGAAACGCAGAATGCCAACAGCGATCGCCAACACCAGTCCAACTCCCAGCATCCATCGCCAGGCAAATTGAATCATGATTTGAGCCGAATCGGGATAGAGTGCCTGGAACAGGCCCATTACAACCAGTCCAGTCACTGCACCCAGAAGCGCTCCCATCGCTTGAAACGCAAATGCTCCAATCACCATCTGGCCGCGCGATTTAGAGGGGACATTTTCAGTCACGTAAGCCACGCTGATGGGATAGTCCGCTCCGATACCCACTCCAACGAGAAATCGAAACCCAATCAAAGAGAGGGCATCCCAGGCAAACACCGTTCCTGCCGTGGCAATCACAAAGATGGCAATATCAACAACCAGCATGAGTTGCCGCCCAACTTTGTCTGTAATGGGGCCAAGGGTCAGCGCCCCCAACAGCGACCCGGCAACCGCGGCCACTGCCACCGCTCCAATTTCCGCAGAACTGAGGCCAAAATCCTGCTGAACAAAGGGCATGGCAACGCCAATAATAAAAAAGTCAAAGCCATCAAGCGCAATCAATCCGGCAGATAATGCCCACAACAACCACATCACAGGAGTGATTTGGGACGCATCCAGTCGTTGTTCAAAGGATTTTTGAGGAACCATGGGCGATACTAGATTCGAACTAGTGACTCTCTGCTTGTAAGGCAGATACTCTACCGCTGAGTTAATCGCCCGTGAAAGATTCGATTAAATTCGTTATCGGACATGGACATTTATTGTAACAGGTCTTCTGCACTCCTGGTACGATTCCAGGAGAATTAAGG
>JAIMBL010000353.1 GCA_023511615.1 Leptolyngbyaceae cyanobacterium HOT.MB2.61 | reverse complement strand
GTAAGGGGGATTTGTGTATACACGGTAGCCCAAAACGGGAGAGGGATTTAGGGTGAGGGGGGTCGGCAAAGTTGCACCTCGCGTATATTCCAGGGATTTTGTTTGAGATGAAAGAGTAGCTTACGCTACTCTTTCACCGGCAAGCCGGGAGAACCGAGGCGATAGACAATGGAGTCGTTAAACGGAACTCGCGACGGATGAAGGGGCTTTGGGGGCTACGCCCCCTGCATCCTTGTTGTCACCTTTGCTCTTTAGATTGGTATTAGGAGTTTGTGCGGTGTGAGCTGTCAGGGAGCGGGGCGAATCTGGTTGATTGGGGGTACTCGCGAAAGTGGAGAACTGGCACGGGCTCTGCTACAGGCCCAGATTCCGTGCACTGTTACGGTTACCACTGAGGCGGCACGATCGCTCTATCCCCATGCTGCTGGCCTGCACGTCTGGGTTGATCGGTTAGATTTACAGTCATTGCCCAACTTTTTACAAACCCAGCAGGTCACTGCCGTTCTGGATGCATCCCATCCCTTTGCGGTGGAAATTTCGGAGCTGGCGATCGCAGTTGCTAACAAATTTCAACTTCCCTATCTGCGGTACGAAAGACCAGAAATCGCTCCGGCAGAACTCCGACCAGATGAACTGTTGTTGAATTCGAGAGAGCTTTCTTTTGAGAACCTGGATGCGCTGTTCACCAGCAACATCCTGATTGGACAGCGGACTCTCCTGACGATTGGCTATCGCTTCCTCCATCGTTTCTACCCCTGGCAACAGCAGGCAACCTTATTTGCCCGCATTTTACCGTCAACCACTGCGCTAGAAGCGGCATTGGCGGCAGGGTTTACCAGCGATCGCCTGATTGCCCTTCGTCCGCCTGTTTCGGCTGAGATGGAACGAGCCCTCTGGCAACAGTGGCAAATTTCAATGGTAGTAACAAAAGCTTCGGGAAAGCCTGGGGGAGAAGATGTGAAACGACAGATTGCAGCAGAATTAGGGGTAAACTTGGCACTGATCAACCGCCCTCCCGTCTTTTACCCGCAACAAACCAGCAATTTAAAGGCGGCTGTTGAATTCTGTCAGCATCATTCATCCCGCACTGTCGTCCGCGCCTGCTCCTCAAAAGCTAAACCTCAACAACCTACCGAAAATAGCTCCCCTCTTTGATCCATCTAAGCCATAAACCAGAACACACCAGCCCAACAGGCATCAAAATCTCTCATAATCGCGACATCATCCAGCATCCGGGAGGAGGAAATTGAACAGCACAAGGCAATAGCTATCGTTATCAAAGTGGGTTGAATACAATGCAATAAAGTCCGTTCAGAACGCTGGAGAATCCCATGCTTGAGATAAACCTGAATCACCTCCCGACCAGCGAGGAACTGCCCTGTTCTGATGACACTCCCGTGGATAATGAAGACCAAAACTGGCTGCCCAACATTCTGCTATTTCTTCTGGAATCTATCTGGAAGGATCGTCAGGACTGGTTTTTTGCGGTAGACATGGCCATTTATCATACCACAGGTGCGAATCCACGGGTGCCAGTTGTGCCGGATGGATTTTTGAGCCTGGGGGTAGAGCGGCGTAAGCGGGGGCAATCACGCAATAGCTATGTAGTTTGGGAAGAGCAAAACATTGTCCCGATATTGATCCTGGAAGTGGTGTCGCAAACCCCAGGGGGAGAGTATGACGAGAAGCTGGCTATCTATGCTCGACTTGGAGTGCTGTACTACGTCATCTACAATCCCAGGTTCTGGAAACGGGATGGGCATTTGCCATTGGAAGTCTACAAGTTAGTGAATGGCACTTATCAGTTACAGATTGGCGAACCGTTGTGGATGCCTGAAATTGGGTTAGGGATCGGACGTTGTGTCTTATCTTCTGACCCAATGCAGCGGGAGGCATTGAGTTGGTTTGATGAAAAGGGTGATCGCTACCTGACACCAGAAGAACAGGCAGAGCAGGAACGTCAGCGGGCAGAGCAGGAACGTCAGCGGGCAGAGCAGGAACGTCAGCGGGCAGAGCAGGAGCGTCAAGCTAAGGAACGGTTGGAGCGCTATTTGCGATCGCAGGGAATTGATCCTGAAAACCTGACTTGAAAATGCAACCCTCGATTTCCCCTGACTCCCTTATTTTCATCATGATGGCTACTTAGCGCACGAGGATCGGTTGGGAAGGGAGTCAAGAGAGCCAGGGATTTAAGGGGGTTAGGGCACTGTTTTTGAAACACTTCCCTGGTGGATTAGAGTTTGCTCAACTAGAGCAGAGTTTCGGCTGCGGTAGCAGAGACGTTAGTGGGAATATTTCACACTGCCTGAATCCACTCCTTAACCTCGTAATCTGTCCAGATGCCGTTCTGCCAGTAGGGGTCCGATTCAATCAGTTGCCGAACGGTAGCTTCATCGGCGGCTTCGTAGATGCCAAAACATTTGGTCAGGTCTTTGGTCGGTCCAATTGTGACTAAAATCCCATCTTCTTTTTGCCTAGCAAGACCATCTAAATGCGCCTGACGATAGGGAGTGCGCTTCTCCAGCACATTCTCGCAATAGGTACCCCACATGACAAACTTAGGCATAAATTCCATTAAACAGAAAATTGAGCGATCGCACGTTCGCCATCGTTTCTGAAAGTATACGCTCTGTTATAGCAGGTGTCATGTCCCATTCACCTATCCATCTATCCACTCCCCTTCGCCCATGTCTCATTCCCTCATTTCCCATTTTCAAATGCTGGCACAATACAAAACGCTGGCAAACCATAAACTCTACACAGCCTGTGCCAAGCTTGATCATTTAGAACGTAACCGCATTTGACCTGCGTTCTTTAATACACGATTTGCTTAGCCAGACTTTCGTTGCGCCCCCTAGCCTGGATATGCACCGCATTCTTCGCCCAGATCCTGCAAATGTGTGATTGGAGGGCTGCGCGGTATTCCCAATCCCCAAAACTCATGGGGGGAAACACCTACCCCTACACAGAACCATTACCAACCGCTTGCAAACCCAGTTAAGGATGCATACAAAAATAACTTGATTAACTAAGCCGTCTTGCGGGGTACAATTCGATAATTCCATTCTCCATGAA
>JAIMBL010000352.1 GCA_023511615.1 Leptolyngbyaceae cyanobacterium HOT.MB2.61 | reverse complement strand
GGGGTGGAGGGGGGTGAATCCCTTTGCCTGAGGGCAATGCTCCTACTCTCCTTTCTTCCGATTAATTATATTGACCTAAGTAGGTAAGGGGCAGAAAAACGTATCTAAATTGCGAAATGTAAACTTCACTCTATTCGTCAGCCTAAGCAAGCCTGGAGAAATGCTACAAAACTTGACTTACATGAGCTAAATTGCACCAACCTACTTACTTAATACCAGAGGCGTCATTTCAATGGATATTTTGGTCGAAAACTTGTTTCGAGACCAGGACTGTCGAAAACTACCGATTCCCAGTTTTTTTGTTAAAAGCACAGCCCCCTCTAACGTAGAAGATGACAGTTCAAATCTTAAAGATGAAGATCAACCCACAATTCATGATGTTGTAGAACAACTCTATCAAAATGCAAAATCCGGGGTAAAAGATTCCGGATTAGTGATTGCAATTCATGGGTATAACACTGGAGCCGATCTGGATACCGACGGGGTACGAGAATTCTGGTACAAGCCTCTCAGTACTTACATTAACCAGGATCCATTCATTCAAGAAAAAGAGACCGGAACGGTTTTTCTTGGCTATCGCTGGCCCTCGGAAAGTTTGCAAAAGAAAACAATTCGAAAAGAGGCTCGGAAAGCGCTTCCAATTCTACTCAGTATTTTATTTTATGGAGGAATTGCTGCTACCATTATTTTTTCGATCCTGGTTGGTTTAACCCATTCTCCTGTGGCAATCGCTTTAACAATCATCAGTGTAATTAGCTTCTCAGTAGTACTGACCCTTTATTTATTGAGGATTTCTGTTTACTTTCGGGACTCTTACCGGGCAAGCACCTATGGAGTATCTGACTTAGTTGAACTGATTCGACAAATTGATCAAGGGCTGATCGAACGAACTGTTAGTGAAACTCTTTCCGACCAGGCTCTTTATGAGAAGATCAGTAGTAAAATTTCTGAAATTCAAGCGATCGCCCCATCTGATGTAATTAAGACCTTTAGTGCAATCAGAAGCACCCTTTCCAGGTATCCGGATCTCAACATTAACTCCGAAGATCCTCGTTTTCAGCAGTTCTTTAAACGACTTCGGAAAGATGTTCCATCTAAGATTGGAGATGAATCCCTCCGGCAGATGCTGGAACGGCTAGTTTTAATTGAAAGCCTGGAACTGGATGCTGCTCAGCGTTACTGGCAAAATCATTTAATCAAACTTTCGTTTATTGGTCACAGCATGGGTGGGCATGTCACCACTCAGGTGATTCGGATTTTATCGGATGTATTCGACCCGCGATCGATTGGCCGACTGGGAGAAGATCACATTTCAAAAACCCCTTCTTCAAGGCTGGGCCGTGTCTTTCGCCTGGGTCGGTTAATTCTGGTTGCTCCAGATATCCCTCTGCTGACCATCACATCGGGCCGCACCAACTTTTTGCGTTCTGCCCTGCGCCGATTTGAGGAAGCTTATCTCTTCAGCAACGAAGGAGATTTGGCCCTCAGAATTGCCTCGACTGCCGCTAACTATTTCTCTTTCCCGGCACGGAGCAGGACTCAAGGTTATCGGCTTGGTAATTTGACGGTAAGTTCAAAGCGCATCACCCTTTCTAAATCAAAAAATGTGAAGCCTATCTACGGCATTGTGAATTTGGAGGAGCTTCCTGACCCCACCAGCCATCTTTTGCCTTACCTGGAAATCAACGTCTTAAATAAAGACCAGAATCAGCGTCTAGACCCAGCTAGCCAGCGGCACGAGCGGAAGAAGAGTGATGAAGCGGTGGCGAGCATTCAGGAAGATAAGGAATCGATCGCCGATCTATTCACCTACTTCGACTGCACCGAGTATCGAGACAAACTGGATTCCCAGCAAAAAGAATCCTACGTCTTGCTATTGGATGGGCAGCGATCGCCCCTCAAACTCCTGGACTACCTGCGCCTGCTGATGGCCTTTGCGGCAGGTAAGCGGGATGTGCATGGAGGTTACTTTCAAGGACCCTTTGCCAGGCTTTTGATCTATCGCCTGGCGTTCGTCGGGTTTCAAGGCTTGCTAGATTCCTTACTGCAAACCCCACCTGAAGCCCTTGACATTTTAACCCCCCTTCCCAATAGTTTGAGCACGGAACTGATGAGGACGCAATCCCCTTCCTCCTCCCCTGCCACCTCAGACGAACTGTTTCTGAGGAGCCCACTCCTGGACGAACCCAGTTACCAGACTCCGCTACAAAAGAAACGCCTGGTAGCTTTGCAATATCTCTCATGGGTATGTACCCAAAAGCAAATTCAGGTAGCGGTTTCTCCAGAACGTTATCAAGTAGATATTTTGGGACGCTATCGAGAGGATGTACGAGAATACATTCTTCTGCAGAAGGCCGAAAAGACAGGGGCTCCAGCTAACTCTACACCCCATTGACCATCCCGAATTCCTAATTCCTTTGTAAGGTGCAACACCTTTATTTTATGATCCCATTTCAATTATTTTATTTTCTTAAATTTGCGGAATTCACTGATAGTTAAATCATTTAGGAGGTAGCAATCTAGACACGGATCTAGAATCCCAACGTTTGAATTTTGAAAGCTACAGACCCTAGTCTGGCATCTGGTACCTACTATTTCATGGGTAACTCCGCGTCTATGCATAATTCATCGAATAGGGCAAGCGATCGAGCAGCCCATCCATCTGAAGCAGACAAGACGGCTGTTCCTACCATTCCTTATCAAATCTGGTATCGGCGGGGAAAAATGCTGACGCAGCAGGGGCATTATGAAGCAGCACTCACCAGCTTTGACCTTGCCTTAAAGCATCAACCAGAGTTGCATCAAATCTGGACTTATCGTGGAATTGTGCTGGCTTATCTAAAACACTATGAGGCTGCCCTATTGAGTTTTAACAAAGCTCTGGAACTGGCTCCGGATAACCGTGAAATTTGGATCTTTCGTGGTGCAGTTTTAACCTATCTCAATTGTCGGCGTGAGGCACTGAATAGCTACAACATCGCCCTCAGTATTCAACAACGTGGCTTCACCATTTGTGAAGACTACCCAACCACGTGGATGCCAAACCCAGTTGCAGAGAAAGGGAATGGGCTGGAAGAGGCATCTTAGGACTTGTAAGAAAATAACTTTTACATCTTCCATGTAAAATGGATCTACTATTGATTCATGATAGATGACAA
>JAIMBL010000351.1 GCA_023511615.1 Leptolyngbyaceae cyanobacterium HOT.MB2.61 | reverse complement strand
AGCATGTAGAGGGCGTCCTCGACCCAGTCCATGAGCCGCACCCATCCGCTCCGCCCGCCGGAGCCCGCCCGCCCCCCCCCCCCCCTTTCCCAACCCCGTTCCCCCGTAAACCAAACCCCCCCCCCCCCCCCCCCCCCCCAAACCCCTGACTGGGGCTTTGCTCCACCGCCCTTTAAACCCAATGTCCTAAGCAACCTGACGATAGCTATAATTTGACTTGCCTACTTGGAGCACTAATAACTGTCCCCTGCTATATAAACTGGTATAAGATAGACCTCGATGGAGAGGTGGCAGAGTGGTCGAATGCACTCGACTTGAAATCGAGCGTCCCGAAAGGGACCGGGGGTTCGAATCCCCCCCTCTCCGTTTTATAGCAGAAGCCAGAAATAGCTGCTTCTACCTCTTAGTAATGGCCCTGTAAAGCTTTTAACATGTGGAACGCAATCAGGAGCTGAGTCAGGGCAAGGGGATAGCTTTGCAGGGTTTCGCCTGTGGTACCAGCGACTTTGCCCAGTTCCGGGTTCATTTCTCGGTTGCAGATATTCAGCAGGTGGGGAATGTCGCCGCAGATGAAATGCTCCAGTTCGGCCACCTGTTCACTAGTAGCGTGACCGTCAATTTCCAGGACATCCACGGGTTTACCCATGTCTCGATCCAGTCCCAGGCGAATGGCGGCATTGGAATATTGCGAGTCAGGGCTGACGACCTTGGTCAGGTCGGGGTGGGGAATGTTGGGTCGCAGGATAAGGCGAACGTTTAAGTGACTGTTGGGGTCTGTCTGCTCGCTGGGAGGGTAGAAGGTGACAACCAGATCGGCCCACTGACGCTGGGGCCGAATGTAGTTTTCAGAGTCTGGTTCGCGTTTCTCCAGTTCTGCCAGTACCTGTTCTTCGGTGTAGCCCCGCTTATGGGTATCGCGCTTGATTTTCCACCTGGCTCTTAAGGATTCGGGTGGAGCCAGGTACACTTTCACATCATAGCAGTCACGAGCAGCGCGGGTAGAATACCCTAACAGCCCTTCAACAATCACAAATTGGCTGGGCTTGAGGTACTCTGGGGCTTCCAGAGTTCCGTTGGTGTGGCTGTAAATCGGCTTCAGAATGGGTTGCCCGGTTCGGAGCAAGGATAGGTGCTGCTGCATGATGTCTAGATAGTTACAGTCTGGATGGAGAGCGGTGATCCCCAATTCGGCACGCTGTTTGCGATCATAGCGGTGGTAATCGTCGGTGCAGATGACAGTGACATTTTCTGGTCCCAGGAATCGAGCAATCCCTCGGGTGAGGGTAGTTTTGCCGGCAGCACTGTCGCCAACGATACCAAGGATGATGGGGCGGTGAGTCATGTTTCCTCCGGGCGAACAGGAACTTTATCGGTTATCTGTTAATAGACTCTGAATTGGAGTATTTTAGGAAGGAATAGGAAGGGAAAGCAAATCTCGATTGCAACTCGTTACCTGCCAATACGGCTGGATAACGGTCAGGGATCATCTATTTGGGCTGATTCCACCTGCATGAGGGAAACATTTTAGCTAAGGCTCTCAAGTATTATTCAGTAATGTCAGGCGTTTGTAGGCTTTGTTGCATTACTGCGCTATTGCTGTTCAGAATCGACACTTGCACCCTTCCAGCTTATGAAATTGTCTGTTTTTCACACGCCCGAACTTACTCCAGAAGTCACTGTAGCCAATTGTGCGATCGTCGTTGATGTGCTTCGTGCTACCAGCACAATTGTCACGGCTCTTTCGGCAGGAGCTGAAGCGGTTCAAGTTTTTAGTGATCTCGACCAACTGTTAAAAGTCAGTGAAGGCTGGTCGCCGGATAAGCGTATTCGGGCAGGAGAGCGGGGTGGTGCTAAGGTGAAAGGGTTTGACTTTGGCAATTCTCCTCTGGACTGTACCCCTGAGCGCGTGAAAGGCCGTCGCCTGTTCATCAGTACAACCAATGGAACCCGTGCCCTGCAGTGTGTTCAAGCAGCTCCAACGGTGTTGGCGGCTGCGCTGATTAACCGTCAGGCCGTTGTGGATCATTTACTTAAACATCAGCCAGAAACCGTGTGGATCGTGGCATCTGGCTGGGAAGGGAGCTTTTCCCTAGAAGATACGGTCTGTGCAGGTGCGATCGCCTGCCAGTTGCAAACTGAACTTGGCTGTTCTCTGGAAGACCTGGCAGGTAATGATGAAGTGATTGGAGCCGTTACGCTTTACCAGCAGTGGCAACATCGCTTGCATGACTTGTTGCGCTATGCCAGTCATGGCAAACGCCTTTTACGGCTCGACTGTCACGAAGACCTGAAGTACTGCGCCCAGACCGATATTCTCGATGTTCTGCCAATTCAGCGAGAACCTGGTGTGTTAATGAACAGCCAATCCTTAGTGACTGTCCCCTAAGAGGCAGGTAGAGATTACTGTGTGCTACGTTTCGTCCCGGCCCACCCACTTGTGGAGGGTAATAGGTTTGAATGAGGCAAATTTGTCCAGCAGTTGATAGGGGTCCTGATCCTCTAAAATCAAGCCCCGGTGGCGGGGGCGAACAAACTCCTCTTCAACGGCATGGTCAAATAATGCCAGTAAAGCGTTGTAGTAACCATTAACATTGAGCAGGCCGCAGGGCTTCTGGTGCACCCCAAGCTGTGCCCAGGTCACCACTTCACAAAATTCCTCAAAGGTTCCGTAACCGCCAGGCAAGGCAATGAATCCATCGGCCAGCTCTGCCATCATGGCTTTGCGATCATGCATCGAATCAACCACATGCAGTTGGGATAGTCCTGGATGGGCAATCTCCTTTGCCACCAGAAACTCAGGAATCACCCCGATCGCTTCTCCACCCGCCGTCATTACTGCGTCTGCGATCGCGCCCATCAACCCTACATTACCGCCGCCATAGACCAGCCCCAAACCCCGTTCTACTAAAGCTTTACCAAGTTGTTGAGCCGCCAACTTATAGATTGGCCCTGCTCCCGGACTGGAACCACAGAAGACACAAAGGTATTTCATGGGGAGGTGGTGGTGGTTGTCATACCAATTGAAATTGTGAATTTGGCAGATCGATTGACGAAACCAGCGATTGCAAGTAATCAGGTAGACATAATTAATTGGAAGAAAGGGGAGCGGGGGCGTTGCCCCCAGGCAGGGGGTTTCACCCCCTCCACCCCCAAAACCATCTTTAATTTAATTGCACCCAGCTAC
>JAIMBL010000350.1 GCA_023511615.1 Leptolyngbyaceae cyanobacterium HOT.MB2.61 | reverse complement strand
GGGTAGAGGGGGTGAAACCCCCTGCCTGGGGGCAACGCCCCCACTCCCCTTTCTTCCAACTAATGATGTCTACCTACTTAGACCTGACAGGGTAATGATGAGCGGCGCTAGTCGCCATCATTAACGACTCAAAAATCATTACGATTTGGGCACTAACTCAACAATGATTTAAACTGCGTTCGTGGTGTAATTTTCATATTGAAATTCAAGTCCAGTCCATTCGCTCAATTCATCACACAGCCATTGAATTTCTGCTCGATTTCCGGTGATATAAAAGAAATCTAAACAACAATTGAGACTTAAACGGTATCTGGGAACATCGTTATGCCCTGCACGAAGGGTTTTGAGTTTCATCTGGGGAATTTCGACTGCACCTTTAGACTGATCAGAAGATCGATCAGGGACAACCTCAACCACAATTGAGCCATCCTTCTGTTGCAAGATGAGTTTGTAGGATGAGAGATGGGGCTTAATGCTTCTGACATAGGGAGCACCTGCGATCGCAACAAGCAGCACCCAGAGGAAAAATCCGCTCCATCCCAGATAAGCCACAGACAGGAAAAAAGTTAAAACACCAGTAGAACATCCTAAACTACTTAAACAACCGAGGTGTGTTTTCTGACGATCAATTTGCCCACCACCAAACTTATCCGAGGGAACCGTAATCTCAAGCATTTTGGGTGTTTTTTGAAGCTGGATTTTGGAAGCTGGACGACTGATGCCGACAGCAAACGGCTGGATCGATGCATCGCTCAACCCCTGCTGAAAGTCCTGGCATAAGGGCTGGAGTGCTTCCGTTGCCGAAACAGGCCTTTGAGAGAAGTCAGGATGGGTCAACCACCGAATCCAGTGAACGAAAGGATGACTCAGCGTTGCGAATGACTCAAACTTGATCTGCAAGTCTTTCTGAGGTAAATCAGATGGGTCTTGACCCGTTGCCAGATAAATCAACGTGGCGCCCACGCTATATAAATCAGAAGCAGGTAGCGATCGCCCCCCAAACTGTTCAGGCGGCATATAACCATAGGTGCCAACAACAGTCATGGTTCCACCCTGCTGCACGGTTTGCACGGAGCCAAAATCGACCAGATAAATTTGTCCAGGGCTGTTACCACTGCGATTTCTGAGGAGCACATTACTGGGTTTGATGTCTCGATGAATTACAGGCGGTTGGCGGGTATGGAGGTACTCCAGAACTTCTAATAGTTGGGTTGCAATCTCTTTTAGTTCCGCCTCACTAAATGTACAGCCGCTCTCTATCCATGCCCGCAGCGATCGCGCCTCAATGTAATTTTGCACCAGTGCAAATCCTTTACCGAATTCAGTCTTCACTTCAAAGAAGTCGAGATATTGGGGAATCGCTGGGTGGTCGAGGGATCTGAGAGTTGCCGCTTCTCGCTCAAACAGTTTCAAATCATCCCAGGTAAAGTCAGGATCAAATAGCAGTAATTTGATAATAACAGGTGATTCCATTTCCAAATCAGTTGCTAAAAAGGTTCGACGTCCTGTTTTACGACCAATTAAGGATTCAATTTGGTAGCGATTAAGGAAAACTTGATGAATGAAGTGACTCATGATTTTTACACTAATTAGTCAAACGACGAATGGTACTGAAATAAGTTCAGAATTAAAGTTCTGGCTCAAAGCTAAGTCAGTTGAAACTGACTGAAACGCAGATTCTTTGGGGTTTGAATCTGTTAAAACAGGTTTCTGCTTTGAGCCTGAGATTTATCTCAAGGCTCTTAGGTCAGTGCCATTCAATCAAACGACAAAGCTTTCCGTGATGCTGGCATTTCCCAAACTGACTCTGACCTGAAATTGTTCTCCTGATTCAGCGCAGAACTTTAGTTGGATATAATCATCGCGATCTCGGGACTCCGTTTCCAAAAAAAACTGATCATTTTGCAGTCCAGCCAGCCGCAGTCCGGGAGGCAGGTAACGCTCGTTTCCCATTGGATACACCCGCAACAGAATAGCAACGGTTTGATTGGGTTTACGTAAAACAGCAACCATGAGCGCGATCGCCTTTCCTGCAAGCTGCACCCCTAAATCCATCACTCGCCTGACGCCACTCGCTGGATTACCTGGATCAATTGTCCACAGCCTTTCAGCTGCTTTCCAGCGAGTTTCCTCATCATCAGTCGTCTGGATCAGGTGAACAATTTCTGCGGAAAGCTCCGCTGCTGCTAAATTCGAATTTTCCTGACTAGATTCACCCAAAAAAACAACAGCAGGAGCATTATTGGCAAATAACTCCTCAACCATTTGCCAGTTCGTTTCAAAGATGTTGTTAAACCATTGACTTAGTTTTACAAAATGCCGTTCTTTAACGTTACTCAATTCCTGGAGATGAATGAGCAATGCGTCAAGAGATTGCAACTGATTAATCGGCAAAATACGGGCTTCTACTTTCGGTACAAAGCCTAGAATCTTTCCGCTGCGGTGATCATCATCAATCTGGACAACGACATAACCGATTCGATTTTCCCGAACTTCTGGCGGAATCAAACACTGGGATTCGCCTGCCTGAATTGGGCGACATTCCAGACTACCAATCCCTGGAATCGATAAATCAGCCACATCTGTACAGAGGCGATCGCCATAATGCCAGCTATCACTCGCCTCTAAGTTTGTCGGAATGTCCATCATTTGCAGGTAAACATTCACCACCTGAACTGCCAGTGTATTCAGATAGACCTGCATGGCTTTCGCCTGGGTTGGCTGTTCTTCAGCAAATTGTCTGGCAAGTTGACGATTGGCAGGAGAAATCGGAATGGCAATAGTCGAATTGGTGGAATAAAGCATGAGACAGTAATGGTGAAAAATAGATCATCGTTCATCGGAATCAAGGAATTCTCGCAATCGAGGCTTGCATTCACGAGAATAAAAATTGCTGAGAGTGGAAATTGGTACGCCGAACCGCTGAGAGAGTTGCTCCCAGGTTTTTGCAGGAGGAAGACGATACAGGATTAAAGCCTGACAGTTGATATCAGGGCGATCGCGGACGTGAACACGACGTAATCTGGAGCTTTCTCGCTGAACCCACAATCGAATCTCTCGCAGAACAGCGGGAGGCGAGGGTTGGGGGGGACAGGGTAAGTTTTCTACTGAATCATGGGAGCTATGTTTATTTGTGGTGTATGAGAAAAGGAGAAGAAACGGCGTATCCTGCTGGAAAAGGAAAAAGACCAGAC
>JAIMBL010000349.1 GCA_023511615.1 Leptolyngbyaceae cyanobacterium HOT.MB2.61 | reverse complement strand
CGTTCACAAATAGGTTGTGAACAAGGGGGTGTGGGGGCCTGCCCCCAGGCAGGGATGGAACCCATGCACCCCATTCAAACTCAAGAAAGGATGGCTGTAAGTGAGAGGAGTCGCACGAAACACCACAAACCATCTGTAATGGCATCTCGTAAACTTTGTTTCAGATTATTGGGTTTTCTTAAGATTAATTTATTTACGCAACCAAAGTTTTTCTCGAAGCGCCATACTAGGAGCTGGCATTGAGCAGTCCCTTAACCAGCTTGGGGTTATCTTCCACCTCAGGATAGATCCTACTGCCAACCTGGAAGGGAAAGTCGAACAGCCGTTCTAAAGCGCTAAATTTGTTCTGCACCAAATTTGCCGCTAAGGAAGTCTGTCGTCTGCTCTTCTTAAAAGCAGACTCAATTCGTTACTTTCCCTCGATGGAGCACGACATGCCTTCCACCTGCGACCTCAATCGGCAAGCAGTCATTCTCACAGTAGATGACGATCAGGACAACTTGATGCTGTTAGGCTATCAGTTGTCGTTACTGCTGCCCTGCTCAGTTCTCACTGCTATCGACGGTCAATCCGCATTACGACTGACGAAACAATCTCGTCCCGATCTCATTTTTCTAGATATTATGTTGCCTGACATGGATGGGTTTAAGATTGTCAGCCAGCTTCGGCAGGATCCCCAGACCCAGAAAATTCCTGTGATTGCCGTCACGGCGATGGCGCGGTTACAAGATCAGGAAACCGCTTTTCGGGTAGGGTACGACGATTACCTGCTGAAACCCTATGAGCTTGAGAGCTTAGAAGCCCTGGTATACCGTTATCTCAACATGGCCTATCCCCTTTCAGGTTGAGGAGAAAACGCTGAGTAATCGCTTTTTTCGCTTCTGGAAATATCTCACCCCCGCTGTTCTTTGGGAAATTCTACAGCGAACTGCCAGACAGCGGTTACCTGGCCTGGCATCGGAAATGGCCTACAACGAAATGCTGGCCCTGTTTCCAGCAATTCTGACTCTGTTTACAGCAGCTGGTCTGGTTAAGACTTCTGAAAGCAAACTGCTGGAACTGGCTAACCAACTGGCACGGGTGGTGCCCAAAGAAGTTTTGACGTTGATTCAGAACTTTATCCAGGAGATTACCCATACCCGTAGCGAAGGGCTGTTTTCATTGAGCTTCATCATTTCGTTGTGGGCGGCTTCCGGAGCGTTGAGTGCAGCCATGAGTGCGCTCGACCAGATTCACCAGATTCCCCCTGCTCAGGTTCGCCCTTTTTGGAAGGCGAAGCTGGTTTCCCTGGGGTTGACCATCGGTACTATTTTGCTACTCATGACGGCATCCTTGCTGGTTTTTATTAGCGACCTGGGGATTAAGCTGATAGCCGTCCATAGTGGAGGATTGGAGCCGTGGGTATTAACTGGATGGCGGTTATTAACATTACCCCTGGCTCTGGGGATTGTGGTGCTGGCTTTTGCCTTTATTTACCGATTTGGCCCCAGCCGCTGGACGAAGGGGAATCCTATCCTTCCAGGTGCCATTCTGGCTGCCGGATTTTGGGCTTTTCTCTCTGGTTTGTTTCGGTTCTATGTTTCCCGATTTGGCCAATATAACAGGGTGTATGGCGCAGTTGGTGCAGTCATTGTGCTACTACTATGGCTTTACCTGTGTTCTCTGGTGCTGTTGATAGGGGCACAGTTGAATGTTACGGTTGGAGCGGCAATGCGGGCAGCCAATAGGGGAAATAAAGATCAGGGAGTTAAGGTAAGGCAGTGACACGTTAAGGAGGTGCGCCATGCCCAGAGCCGCCATTATTCAACCCGATCAGTCCTACACCTTTGCTGATTACTTCAGGCTCAACTTTGCTCCACAAGATATTCTGGCGTATTTCAATGTTTCCCTGCAACGTCGCTCCCTGACCCTGCCTCGCTATGCCGGAATGCTTGATCGCCTTAATGACCTCAAAACTCGCATCGAAGAAAGCTTGCCTCGCCTCAGCCTCACCAGCGAAATGGCGCGGCGAGAGTTTCTGATCGCCCCAGTGCTAACCGATGTCTTGCACTACACCCAGGCCACCCTCAATGTTGAATATCCTATCGCTGTCAGCAACCAACTTAAGGGCACGCTGGACTACCTGCTTCAAAATCATCAAACGTTTCTGGTAATTGAAGCCAAAAACGAAGATTTGGAACGAGGTTTTGTGCAACTGGCGATTGAACTGATTGCCCTTGATCAGTGGATCGAGTCAAACCAGGTCATTTTACAAGGGGCAATTTCAACTGGAAATATCTGGCAATTTGGACAGTTCGATCGCCAATCTCGTAAAGTGACTCAAGACCTTAACCTCTACCGTGTTCCTGCCGATTTAGAAGACCTCATGCGAATCTTAGTCAAAATCCTTGAACCCTGAATCCGGCGTTGCTGAAAAGCAGGATGAATTGAAACGAAGTTTCAGCATCCAGCAACTTTTTTATCCCCAAATTCAGCAACGCCCCGAATCCCTTTTTTACAGAACTGTCACCTCGCGAGAAGAGAGCCGTCCATCTTCCATGTGCAGAATGCGATCGGCGACATCCAGAATCCGATTATCGTGAGTCACTAACAGAATAGCAGAGCCCTGTTGTTTGGCCAGCCTTTGCATGATTTCAACCACATCCCGACCGGTTTTTTTATCCAGAGCAGCAGTAGGTTCATCCGCCAGAACAATTTTGGGTTGGCTAACCAGGGCACGGGCGATCGCCACCCGCTGCTTCTGCCCCCCCGAAAGCTCATGGGGATAGTAATTTATCCACTCACCCAAACCAACCGCCTCCAGCATAGCCTCTGCCTTATGCCTGCGGTCTTTGTCCGACAGTTGATCGTGTAGCTCGATCGACATCTGTACATTTTGACAGGCTGTAAGAGAGTTCAACAGGTTGTGGGACTGAAAGATGTAGCCAATGTTGCGCCGCAGTTCGACGAGTTTTTTGTGGGGAGCACCCCTCAGTTCTTCTCCCAGCACTTTCATACTGCCTTCCTGAGTAGAGCGCAGAGCACCAATCAGCGTCAGTAGAGTCGTTTTACCGGACCCAGAGGGCCCTGTCATGATCACAATTTCGCCCGGTTGAATCTCGTTCGTAATCTCAAACAACACCTGCTTACGCAACCGTCCGCTTCCGTAATAGTGATTGACGCGATCAATTGCAATGATGGGATCTGGCATAGAGGAAAGGGATAAGTAGGGCTTGCTGAAAAAGTATTTCACGAGCTTTGAGAAGGTTGATGGTTACATCTTGAAACTCGCTGGAACT
>JAIMBL010000348.1 GCA_023511615.1 Leptolyngbyaceae cyanobacterium HOT.MB2.61 | reverse complement strand
AAGTTCCAGCGAGTTTCAAGATGTAACCATCAACCTTCTCAAAGCTCGTGAAATACTTTTTCAGCAAGCCCTACTTAGACCGATTCATTTCCTGAGTCTCTGCAACAACATCGATCGCCTGGCTACCATTTTCATTACCACCATTTTCATTAACAGTGGGTACTTCCTCCAGGACTTCTTCCAACACCTGAATTGCACCACTGATGCGGAGCAAAGTCTCTCGCAGATTCATCTGTTTTGCTTCCAGGTCTGCCAACATTTTTTGCCCGGCTTCATACTCAGTTTTGAGGTTTTGCAAGCGTTGTTCGAGTTTTTCTTTCATATCTTGTGTTCTCAACAGGTAGTGGGGGCAGCGTGAAGAATTGCCAGAGGTCAAAGTTTCATAATGAAGGCAACTTTATAGAAGGGAGGAATGTGACTTGCCTCACCCGTGGTATGAGTGTGATTCATCCCACCTAAATGAAAGGAGGCTCCTCCCATTGCTGTTGTTCTGGGAACATCACCCTGGGGGCCTGAGGTGCCATGGGCGTGGTTGGCCTGACCACCGAATCGTCTGCCATCCTGGGCATTGGAAAAATCGGAAACGGTTCCCATAATAAAGCGATCGGTCAAGTTGGGAGTGCCATTTTGACCATTGCAAAGGGCCCATCCAACCGGAATTTGGCTGGCTTGTCCAGTCCACATGACAATCATGCCTGTCACGATCGCCCCTTCCGCAAAAATTCGTACATAGGCATCTGAATTCAGATCTCCGGTTCTGAAGTGAATGCCATCACTTCTGGCTTCAATTCGATGCCAGAAGCGGCTGCCATGATGGAAGCGGATGGCAGGAAAAACTTCTGGCACAGTACGACCATTGGGGTCGTCCTGAACCAGCTCTAAAAAGAGAGTTTTTCCGCCCGTGGTTTCGGCTCTGCTGCGAAGCAATTGCACATGCTCAGAAGTGGCAGCAACCGTTAACCGTCTTCCTGGCGTGCCTGTACCAATCCCCACATTACCGCCATTGTGGGCCATCACCACATTGCCGGAATTGCCGTCAATCGCAAGCCGCTGAACCCAGCTCTGCGTGTTTGTAGAAGTCGTGGTGTAGATTTGAAACCGGGGTTGCTTACCTGACAGGTCATCAATTTCCAGCGTGACGGCGGCCCGGTTCGTGTTGGGAAAGACCCAATCGGTGTTGGCGGCATTGCGGTGGGCGTTGTAGGTGAGGCTGCTTCCACCTTCGGCTCCACTGATGTAGAGAGCATTCTGGCGGATACCTGTTGTACCGCTGACGTGTAGCCTGTTAGACGGATCGGTGACGCCAACACCAACGTTCCCGTTGTCCTGAATGGTCATCAAAACTCCCGTTGTTCCCGAATTGAGCGTCGTGCTGTTGCTGGACTCGCGCGATCGCCCAAAGTGCAATTTCCAGCCCGTGTTATCCCCAAAGCGAATCACACCCGAATGGGGCGAACCCGTTCCCGCCTCGAAACTTAACCCCCTGACATCGCTGATCATTTCAAGTTTGCGATTCGGTTCAGTTGTCCCAATGCCAACATTGCCAGAAGTCCGTTTAATCGTAATGTAATCGGTGTTGAGGGTACGAGTGCCAACATTTCCCCGAATTCTGAGAGCATCCACCGTTTTGTCATAATCCAGCCCCACATAGGGAATTGAATTATCGGAATTGTGGAACGAAAGGGCACCGCCCTGAATTGAAAGTTTGTCACCTGGATTGGGAGTGCCAATCCCGACTTTATCGGTGACACTCAAACTCCCGGTGAGTACGGCCAGACTACTGGCAGCGTTCCCCCCCGAACGGAGCGTAGGACTGGTACCATCTGCACTGGGTAGCTTTACTCCCGCATATTGACGCACCATGAGGTCGGGGTCGTGGGTGACATTTCCATCCCCATTGATATTGAGCTTTGCCAGACGGATGGCATTCTCCGGCGGTTGTTCGGCAGCCTTAACCACTACGATTTCTGGATTTTCAAACCAGCGGCGGTTGGATTCTCCCCCTTCCTGGGCCAGGTCAGACGGCACCTCCTGATAGAAGATAAAGATTTCAACCGTTTGATTGCGAAAATCCTTGAGTGGGATTTCCCTCAAACTACCCAGCACAATCTGCTGCCCCAGAGAATTGATGGCTGTTCCCGGCAGCACCGTCGCCAGATCCGCCACATCCGAGGATTGCTGGTTGCCCGGTTTGACGGTCAATCCTTCCACCACTCCAGAGACATGAAGATGACGCAGGGAACGGCGCTGGCGATCGATGTGATATTTCTGCTCATCAACAAAGTCCTGATCTTTTAAGAACTGTCCATCAAAGTAGCGGACACGCTTTTCGACATAGTCGGGTTGTTTATAATCGGCTGCCATATTCGTTGTTGGTTGTTAGTTGTTAGTGGTTAGTGCAGGAAGGGGGGCAGGGGTTAGAGAAGTTTTGAGTTTTGAGTTAGCTCTAGCTGTTGACTGTTAGCTCTTAGCCCCCTAGTACTCTGTCAAATCAAATTTGACGGGTAGCGAATGCCCAGGGAGTTGATGGAGGTTAAATTTTGAGGGTCTGCGACCCGTCAAAATTTTCCTGACGGAACACTAGTGGAACGTTACTATCGTCAACTCCGGTGATAGCAATGTGCAACAGGGCAGAATTACGATTAACTTCCCCGATGGTTCTCGTAGCGAAGAGTTGGAAGTTCCTGCCAGCAAGGCAAATCAGGACATTCAAGCGGCGGGACGGGTAGAGTTGATCATCGTCCCAAATAGTACGGCAGCCCAACCCACCCCCAGCCTTTCCCTGATTAACCAGGTGGAAAATTTCATCCGCGATCGCTGCATTTCTACCCTGGACCTGTTTGTCACGGAACCCGACTGGGTCGAAGTCACTGTCAGAGCCACCCTTGTTCCCCGTTCTCTGGATGTTGCCGATGCGGCCAAAACCGCCGCCCTCCAAGCTCTCACCCGGTTTCTCCATCCCTTAATGGGTGGTCCTACCGGACAGGGATGGTCCTTCGGTCGCCGCCCCCACACGTCTGACCTGTACGCCGTTCTGGAAGCGATCGCCGAAATTGATCACGTCACCACCCTGACTATTAGCAGCATCCCTGGTTTGGGCGATGACCCCACCGTTACTCCCCTGCCCAGCGATCGCCTGAATCGGTTTCTAATCTATTCCGGCGAGCATGAGGTTGATTTGTTGTGAGAGAGAGGAGTGGAGGAGCAGGTGAGTTTTGAGTTAGCTCTAGCTGTTGACTGTCTGTTGACTGTTAGCCCCTAGCCCCTAGCCCGTACCCC
>JAIMBL010000035.1 GCA_023511615.1 Leptolyngbyaceae cyanobacterium HOT.MB2.61 | reverse complement strand
GGGAGTGGGGGCGTTGCGCCGAGGCAGGGGGTTTCACCCCCTCCACCTCCAAAACCATCTTTAATTTAATTGCAACCAGCTACTTACCATTTTGGAGTTTAGATTTTGGATTGGGAAACAGTTGCAATCGCTAGTTTCGTTAATCGATTTGTCAAATTCGCAATTTAACTTGGTGTTAAATCATCAATTCGGGCCACTGCCAGTAAAGAAGTCGGAGATTTGGAGGCATCATACCGCCATTCAACAATGCTCTTTTTGCAAAAAGTTTAATTTCCAAGGGTGCGCATTCAAAGGTGCGCAGGAACCAGATTTGTGCCGGAAGGCTGGTAGAACCCTGGACAAATCTGGATACCATGCTTGACACCTGCTCTCCTCAGAATGGTTGTTGTACCAATTTCAAACAACAAAGGTGACCTGTGGGGTGTGGGGGCGCAACCCCTACCCCCCTTTCATCCATCGCGAGTTCCGTTTAACTTGGTATTAAACTCAGGCCGTAGCTAAAAGCCTGTTAGCTGGCTGTCGATTCTGCGTTGGACTTGAGTGTAAGGAACTTTTCCATTGCGGCTACCATTTGGGGCGGCCAACGGCGAATGGTTTTTAGCCAGTTGAGGTCTTTGTAGCGCGAGTCAAGCCCGATAGCTGATACCCATTGACTTTCTGCTTCTCCTTCTTTGCCTTCAACCCAAAGAGCCGCGGTGAGGGCTGCCCGCATATCGGCAAATTTGGGATATTTGCGAACCAGGGTTCGCATGGCACGAATGGCTTCATCGGTTTTGCCCGTTTGATAAAGAGCGAGGGCGTAGTTGGCGCGGGCGGTGACGTAGTTACGGGAAAGATCAACGGCTTTCTTGTAGTCCACAATCGCCTCATCCCATTTCCCCAATCCCGCCTTGGCATTCCCCCGGTTGTTAAATGCAGCGGGATCTTTCGGATCAATTTCTAGCGCATGGTTGTAGTCAGCGATCGCTTCCTCATATTTACCCAGGGCTTCCAGAACGGTTCCCCGATTCAAGTAAGGGTCAGGGATATTGGGAGCCAGCTCAATGGCTCGATTGTAGTCCACGATGGCGCTTTGAAATTTGTTTTGTCCAACCCTGGCGTTGCCCCGATTGCTCCAGGCGGCTGCATTTTCTGGCAGTAATTCAATGATTTGGGTCCAGTAGTCTTCTGCCAGCTTAAAGTCGCCTGCATTGGTTGCGGCAAAGGCTTTGTCAAACAACCCTTCCACTTTCTGATACATCTCCAAAACGGAGGGTTGGGCGACCGCCTTTTCCGTAGGTTTGGCTGGTGCAGCCTCAGTCGCAGGTGCGGCAGAAGCTGCAGCCTCAGCTGCGATCGCCCGGGGTATAAATCCCAAATAGGTGAGGGCAACGAGTAAGCAGGAAAGGGCTATTTTAAGGAATTGACGCATAGTTCTAGACTTAGAAATGAGGGTGAGAGGGTTGTTTGTTGTTAGTTAGGGAAGGAGGGATGAGTGGATGAGTTCCGATAGAGGCAATGGGCAAGAGGGGGATAGGTAATAAAATTCCCCAGTTTAACTGGTTAATTTCCCTTAAAGCCTATCTAATACCATTTTGGATTTTGGATTATGAAATTACAGGTTTCCAGGAGTAAGGTTTCAGGAATTCTCTATTTTGGATTTTGGATTTTAGATTTTGGATTGTGAAATGGATGATTGGTATAAGAATTTTTTGAGATTACAGCTATTCTCAACCTATCATCCGATCACTCCATCACTCCATTACCCGTCCACTCTACGACAGGAGCGAAAGCTGGCTGTCGGGTGGTTGGTAGCCCAGGTGTTTCCAGGCGGAGGGGGTCGCTATGCGGCCACGGGGGGTGCGGTTGAGGTAGCCGATTTGCAGCAGGTAAGGTTCGTAGACTTCTTCGATGGTTTGAGAATCTTCGCCGGTAGCGGCTGCCATGGTATCCAGTCCAACAGGACCACCATTGAAGTGTTCAATCATCACAGCCAGCAGGCGGCGATCGGTCCAGTCCAGTCCGCAGGGGTCTACATTGAACAGTTCCAAAGCTTCGGCGGCAATGGCTTCAGTAATTGAACCAGATGCTTTGACTTCTACGTAATCCCGGACGCGCTTCAACAGACGGTTGGCAATTCGCGGAGTACCCCGCGATCGCCGGGCAATTTCCTCAGCACCTTCGGGCGTAATTGGGGTGTTCAGGATGGCAGCCGTCCGCAGCACAATCTGGGTTAGCTCATCCAGTTCGTAAAATCGGAGGCGCTGAATCAAACCGAAGCGATCGCGTAGGGGAGAGGTCAGTGCCCCCACCCGCGTCGTTGCCCCTACCAGCGTAAAGCGACTGAGCGGAATCGAACGAGTTCGACTGCTGGAGCCTTTACCCAGCATTACATCAATCCGACAATCTTCCATGGCCGGGTAAAGAATTTCTTCGGTTACCTTTGGCAGTCGATGGATCTCATCGATAAACAAGATATCGCCAGGTTTGAGACTAACCAGCAACCCAACAATATCTCGCTGTCGCTCCAGAGCCGGAGCGCTAGTAATCTTACAATCTACCCCCATCTCATCGGCCAAAATCAATGCCATAGTTGTCTTACCCAGACCGGGAGGGCCGTAGAGCAGCAAATGGTCTAAGGTTTCCTGCCGGGCTTTTGCAGCTTTGATGGCAATGCTCAAAACTTCCTTCAGGTCTTTTTGCCCAATGTACTCCGCCAGACGACGCGGGCGTAACCCTTCTTCCTGCCTGCCATACTCTTCTGGTTTGGCTTCCGGTTCTAGCAAAGACGCTTCAGCCGCGCTTGGTTTGACTGTAGGCCGGGCGGGTTGGGTGGAGTTCCCCTGCCACTCTACAACCTCTTCCTTCGAGGGGATGCTTTGCTGTTGCCCGTCAGAATCGGGTGGCTGCTTCTTGGAAGAAATTATTGCCATACTTAAAGCGAGGGAGTCAGTGAACAGCAAATGGTTGCTGTGAAATAAGAACCAGGGTACTGGTGGCTGATAACTCTATTCATCATACTGAGAGACTTTGTAGAGATGACAGTGGAGTCCGCATTTACCGTTCCTGACCATATCAGTTTTCAGGATGCTATCGCCCTGACCCAGTCCCTTCTAGACCGCGCGGAACAGGGGCAGGTTTCAGAATCAATTCTTGAGCAAACAATCCAGGCTCTTGTGCGCACTGAAAATGGGGCACGGGGGTTTTTCGTTACCTACCTCAGTGATAACCGTCCTCTGATTGAACAGATAATACCTGTGGTTGTTCAGGCATTGAAAACCTCACCAGAAGTTATTTCTCCCCTCCTGGTCAAGAACCTGGCAATGTCTACTGCGATGGCAATTACCCATCGGCGGAACCAGAACAAGGACATGGCCTACGGGTCGGACCGGGTGCGATCGCACACCATCGCCCTCATTCAAGCGCTGCCTCTTTCCTCCTTACAGGAACATGCAGATCAACTTGCAGCTAGCATTCGTACAGGTACGGGTGACTATCAATCATTTCTGGAGCGCTGGGGCTACGACACAGAGCAAAAACAGGCCATCTACACCGCTTTAGAACAGGCTGGACTTTTACAGGCAGCCCATTAATTGTTATTAATCGCTATGTATGCCTGTTGTTATCTCTGCTATCAGGTCTTTCTTCCCCCCTTACTTCGGCCACCCTGAGAGTTTGGTGATAAGCGATGCTTATCACCAACAAAATCAATATTTCAGGGACTTTGTTTGAGATGAAAGAGTAGCTTACGCCATTCTTTCACCGGCAAGCCGGGAGACCTCACTTCCTCCTCGCCCCCTCCCCTCTGCCACCATTTTCATGTTAAGTAGTTGACATTGGTACCGATACCAGAGAACTTAGATCAGCAATCACGACAAGCGAGCTCAGTCATCTATGGCAGTCTCAATCCAGGGTAAACTGTTCCTTTCTGAGGCACAGCGGTATTGGGAACTGCTGCGGGTTTTTGTGGAACGCAATTTAAGTGCCCGCTATCGGGGTTCTTCCCTGGGGATTTTCTGGTCGCTCCTTAACCCGGTGATTATGACTGGAATCTACACAGCCATCTTTGGGTCTGCCTTTGCAGAAGCCTTTGGCTCTATCTTGAACTATGCCCTTGCCGCGCTGACAGCACTGGTGATTATTAACTTCTTTTCTGCCTCCACCACTCAGGCTCTCACCAGCGTGGTTGCCAACGGCGCATTACTGAACAAAATTCGTCTGCCTATCAGCGTTTTCCCGACCGCTGCCATTACGGCCAATGTTTTTCAACTGGGGGTTGCCTCCGTGCCTCTGCTGATCGTAATTACGCTGGTCACCTCGAAAAACCTGTTAAACGTAGTGGCCCTCCCTTTACCATTACTGTCCCTCATCCTGGTCAGTCTAGGAGTTGGCTATCTCGTCAGTGCCCTCTATGTGTTCTTTCGAGATTTGCCTTATTTTTATGAAATCATCGTTTTTGTGCTGTGGATTAGTAGTCCCGTGTTCTACCCAGCCAAAATCGTTCCTCCCCAGGTCAAGCCGTTCCTCGCCTTCAATCCGCTCTCCGCAATCATTGAAAGCACCCGCCAGATTGTACTGTCTGGTCAATTGCCCGACTTTAGTCTCATTCTGGGCACTTTACTTGGCAGTATTATCGTTTTTGGACTGGGGTTGAGCCTTTTTCGGTGGTGGCAACCACATTTCATGGACTTACTGTAGATGGAAGTTATTCGCCTTGATCAGGTTTCGTTATTACGGCGAACTCAGGAAGAGCTATCCCGCGATCTCAAGAAGACTATTTTTTCGCTCTTTGAGGGGAAGTATCGTAAGCCCATGCGAAAGCTGGTGCTGGATCAGATCAACCTGTCGATCCAGTCAGGCGAAAAAGTGGGAATCATCGGGGCAAATGGCTCTGGAAAGTCAACCCTGCTGAAATTGATCTGCAAGATTTTTCAGCCCACCCATGGCCGGGTTTGGGTAAAGGGAAAGGTAGCCCCTCTGATTGAGCTAGGTGCAGGTTTTGATTCCGAGCTTTCGGTAATTGATAATATTAAGCTCTACGGCGTCATGCTGGGCTTTTCTGAGCAGGAAATGCGCGATCGCGTCTCTTCCATCCTTGAGTTTGCTGAGCTAGAAGAATATGCCACTGTTCCTGTGAAAGCGCTCTCTTCCGGCATGGTTGCCCGTCTAGGTTTTTCCATCGCCACCGATGTTCAGCCGGATATTCTGATTCTGGATGAAGTGCTTTCAGTAGGTGATGCCAGCTTCAAAAATAAATGTAAACAGCGAATTGAACGCTTCTGGGACAGAAACACGACAATTTTGCTGGTATCTCACGACCTAGAATTCATTAAAGAATCCTGCGAACGGGTCATCTGGTTAGAGCGGGGAAAAATCAGTGCCGTTGGTGACCCCAAAGAGACGGTTCATCTCTATCTGGCCAGTGTAAATTTACTGGATGATTCAACCAGTCCAGCCCCTTTCCCCTCCAGTGAACCTTCTCCTCAAAGCTCGGAAGAAACTCCCTTAGAACAAGAGAATGAAGAAGTATTACCCGCTGAAATTGTCGTTGGAGCCGCCAAAGTTCCTCCTCCTGAAACGCCAGGCAGCGTGATAATTACTGACGTTTTCATTGCCAATGAGGAAAAGCAAATCGTTGAGCTGGTGGATTATGGAAGTCCCTTCTTTATTGGAATGAAATATCAAGTAAAGGCTCCAACTCAAAACTTAATGTTAGGAGCTTACCTGACCAATGAATACGGAATGATGATTCTGGAACCTGTTACCCAAAACTTTTTGCCAATTACTGGGGCCATTAATGAAATTGGTGAACGATTCATTTATGTCAAAATTCCTGCTCCTTTTCTAAGACCAGGAAAATATTATATTTCAGGCGTGGGAGCTTATGAAGAAGGGTTTGGGCATCACCATTGGATTATTGAGAAATTATTGTCCTTCAGTGTCATCCTTCCTGAAAAGTATCAACACGAGTGGTTTGGACAGGAACTCGTTCATCCCCCTTTAGAGTGGTTTTTAGAAAATAACTAATGAAGGCGTCTCTGGTTTTTTATTCATATCTACCAAGGTTCTCTCGGCTTGCCGGTGAAAGAGCAGCTTACGCTGTTCTCAGGAGAGCTTTCACCAATCCGGGGTAGAAGAGGCCTTATGATTTTGAGTACCCTGGAAAGTATTGTTTATTCCGTCTCAGGGCCAGAAAGTTGAGACCAGTCAGCGACCGAATCATGCAACTTGAAGACCTTCTGAATCTTCCTGATATTCTCCAGCAAATTTGGGATTACCCTCCAGACAGGGTAAAGGAGCTAGCTGGAGAAGTCGTATACACTCGTCCGCTTGAACCATATCCAGGCTGGTATTTCAATATTGAATGGGATAGCCCAGAACCCAGAACCCGCTTACGACGTGCAATTTGGGAGTATTTTAAAGAGAAACAATTGGAGGCACGAATTCTCATTCCCTGGTATCAGGATCTTCAGTTATTTCTTTATTTAGGTAATGATTTCAGCAGTCAACAGTTTATTGCCGGTTGTTATGAACCGAATGAATTTTATTACCTCAGCCAGGTGCTTCATCCGGGCATGACATTTGTAGACATCGGTGCAAATGATGGAATTTACTCCCTTTTCGCCTCAAAGTGTGTAGGAGAGGAAGGTTTAGTCCTAGCATTTGAACCCAGTCAACGGGAATTCAAAAATCTTCAAGAAAACATTGCTCTAAATCAACTTTCAAATATTAAAACCTTTCAATTAGCACTTTCCAATACTGAAGGGTTTACGACCCTTAAAATTGCTAATTTTGAGCATTCTGGTCAAAATACTTTTGGTGACTTTGTTCATGATGTTGTAGCCTGTGAGCAAATTGAAAGTGTCCCGGTTCAACGACTGGACAGTGTGATTGAGACCGCCGATATTCAAACAATTGATGTCATAAAAATTGACATAGAAGGAGCAGAGTTCTCAGTTTTACAGGGGGCCCAAAATCTCCTGAAAAAGCATCGCCCTTTGTTACTGCTGGAGGTTTTTGATGAAGCACTACAGAGACAGGGGAGTAGTGCTGAGTCATTAATGTCCTTTTTGCGATCGCAAGGGTACAAGCTGTTTACCTTTGGGCGCTTTGTTGAAGGACCCGTCCAGTTTGAGAGCGATCGCCCACTGAGTCAAAGTTTTAATGTTGTCGCGGCCCATCCCAGCCGGGAGTGGGTGGGTTTATCCGAAGCGGAACAACAGCCAATTTTGCATCAAGAATTAGAAGGGACGAGGCAATTTCTTGCCCAAGTTGAAGGAGATTTGGAGCGATCGCAAACAAAATTGCATGACGTTGACCTGGAATTTCAACGGCTAAAGTACCGGCATGACTTGATGGAATACGAGTTGACTGAGAAGTTACGGCACTTAGAGCAGGAGAATTTGAAACTCAAGGAACAAGTACAGCAAACTCAAACGGTTTTAGAACACTCTCAAGCCGCATTGCAACAGGCTCAAACCACCATCACAGCCCTAACCAGCAGCAAGTTCTGGCAGCTTAGAAATCGCTGGCTTGGTTTGAAACGAGTATTGGGTATGAAATGATAACCTTAATAGCGAATGCGTGGATCGATGAATGCGTTCAAGATGTCGATCAGAATGCTAACCAGGGCCACGATTGCCGCAAAGAAGACTACAATTCCCTGCACGGTGGGGTAATCTCGCTGGGCGATCGCCCGGTAAAGGCGGTTTGCCAGGCCGGGCCAGGAAAAAGTCACCTCGGTCAGAATAGCGCCTCCCAGCAGGGCCGCAAACGTCAACCCCAGAATGGTGACAACTGGAATTAGTGCGTTCCTGAGCGCATGGTTTATCAGAATTTGGGCCTCGGGAATCCCCCTGGCTCTGGCTGCCTCCACATAATCTGACTGGAGGGTTTGTTTGAGATTGACACGCACAATCCGCTCAAAGATACCGCTGATCAAAATTCCCAGGCTCAGGCAGGGCAAAGCCAGGTAATACACAGCTGTAAAGAACTGGGTCAGGTTCCCCTGGAGCAAACTATCTAAGGTGTAAAGTCCGGTGGGCCCATCTGGGGCAGGGATATTGATGGGGAAACGGGTGCCCAAGGGAAACCAGCCAAGTTGCACTGAAAAAATAAGCTGTAACAGCATCCCAAACCAGAACAGGGGCACCGAGTAGGTGAGAATGCCAAATAGCCTGCCACCAGCGTCCAGAACCGTATCTGGTCTGGAGGCGGAAACCATGCCAACGGTAATGCCGACCAGAAGAGCGATCGCCAGACTAAAAAACGCCAGTTCTACCGTTGCCGGAAAAAACTTCTGAATGATCTCCCACACCGACTGCCCCTGGCTGAGCAGCGACTGGCCCAGATCTAATCGCAGCAGCGCTCCCATGTAGTCGAAATACTGAAGCCACAACGGCTTGCCCAACCCCAATTGGTTCCGCAACTCATCCTTGGCTATCTGGGGAGCCCGCGGACCCAACAGCGCATCCACTGGATCTCCCGGAGTTGCCCGCAGCAGTAGAAACACAACCGTCGTGATCACCCACAGCATCAGAGGGGCCAGGAGCAATCGAGCAGCAATGTAATAGCGCAGCGAGCCAGAGCGGGACATGCCAGATTCGGGAGGGGAAAAGGGATAGGGGGCAGGGGACAGGAGCCAGGAGTTGAGAATAGACTATGAAGAAGCTAGTGCAGTTTTCGCCTGATTTTGTAGCAATAACCCGTATTCCAAACCCTCTACCACTGCCAGGTAAGATGCCTCCAGAATGTTGCCAGAAACTCCTACCGTTGTCCAGCGCTGGTGTCCATTGCTCGATTCCACCAGAACCCGTGTTTTTGCTGAAGTTCCCGCTTTGCTATCCAGAATCCGCACCTTGTAATCGGTCAGGTGGAAGGTCTCAATTTCCGGGTAAAAGTTGATGAGGGCTTTTCGCAAAGCAGCATCCAGCGCAGAAACGGGGCCATTTCCTTCGGCAGCTTCCAGAATATCTTTACCATCAACGGCAACTTTGACCGTTGCCAAAGAGGTGGTTTGAATGGCATCGACACTGGGTACACAGTCGTAGTGAACCTGGAATCCCTTAATTTCAAAAGGATGCTGGCGCTTCCCCAGGGCTTCCCGCATCAATAGTTCAAAACTGGCTTCCGCGGCTTCAAACTGATAGCCTTCACTTTCCAGATTCTTCAATCGTTGCAAAATTTGGCGGCAGGTGGGGTCTTGTTTTTCCAGTTCAATGCCAAAGGTGCGAGCTTTTGCCAGGATGTTGCTCAAGCCTGACTGGTCTGAAATCACAATTCGACGCCGATTGCCAACCTGCTCTGGTTTAAGGTGTTCGTAGGTGAGGGGGTTGCGCTCAACCGCACTCACATGAATACCACCCTTATGGGCAAAGGCCGATAGACCAACAAAAGGTGCGTGGTCATCAGGTGCCAGATTCACCACCTCACTCACATAACGGCTGGTCTCCGTCAGCTTTGCCATTTGCTCATCACTGATGCAAGAAAAGCCTAACTTCAGTTGCAAATTGGGGATTAAAGAGCAGAGATTGGCATTGCCGCAGCGTTCTCCATAGCCATTGATAGTTCCCTGCACCATGCGAACCCCCTGCATCACCGCCGCAAGGGCATTGGCAACGGCCGTGTCAGAGTCGTTGTGGGTGTGGATGCCGAGGCGGAGGGGGGTGGGGTGGCGGGGTGATGGAGTTTCGAGTTCTGAGTTTTGAGTTTTGAGTGCTAAGTTAGCCCCTGACCTTTGGCTCCCAGCCTCTAGCCCCCAGTCCCTGGCTCCTAACTCCTGGCTCCTGGCTCCTGGCTCCTGAACTGGTAAGTTAAAGTGATCAATGACTTCGAGAACAATTTGACTGATTTCGTGAGGCAGGGTACCGCCGTTGGTGTCGCAGAAGACGAGCCATTCAGCTCCAGCGGCGATCGCCACTCTCAATGTTTCCAGGGCATAGGCTGGATTTTGCTTGTAGCCATCAAACCAGTGTTCAGCATCATAAATCACCCGCTGCCCCTGGGCCCGCAAGTACTCAATCGTGTCGTGGATCATCGCTAGATTCTCATCCAGCGTTGTTTTCAACCCTTCCGTGACGTGGAGATCCCAGGATTTGCCAAAGATCGTGACCCAACGAGTTCCCGCCGCTAGTATCGGTTGTAGCATCCCGTCTTCGGCGGCTGCAACACCTGGTCGGCGGGTGGAACAAAAGGCCACCAGTTCTGCCTGGGTCAGCGGTTCTTCCTGAAGTTGCCAGAAAAACTGCACATCCTTGGGATTTGCACCGGGCCAGCCTCCTTCAATGAAAGGAATCCCTAATTTATCGAGCTGACGAGCAATCCGCAGTTTGTCTTCTATCGACAGGGACAGTCCTTCCCGTTGAGCGCCATCGCGCAGTGTTGTGTCGTAGATCCAGATTTGGCGGCTATTGTCAAAGGTCATGGAGATTAGAGGTGAAGAAAAATCTAAATTACAGGGGTTTTCAGTTGAGTTAGCCACACTTTGAGGGGCTAGAGGGGCTAAGGGGCTGAAGTGTGGTTTATGCATTTGAAACTCATTGTAAGGTCGTAATTTTTAGGCAAAAGATGCTGCGATGGTTACAGGTTTCACTTGCTAAACGCAATGTTCTTATACCAATTCTCTGTAAGGTTGCACATAACTTTGACCCCTCCCAATCTCCTCTTAGCAAGGGGAGGTGCCGTAGACGGTGGGGTTGCTTTACGCAGCTTTACAAAGGACTGGTACTATCGCAGAAGAATAGCTGCGATCGCAGCTATTTTCCAGACAAGACAGAGCAGAATTCTATTTTAGGAAACAGCTTGCTGTCTCAAGCAGAAGAAATTTGGTGATTCCGTCAGAAAATCTTGAAGCGATACACCTTCGATAAAGTCTGCGAGAATTAAACGTAACACTTGCAGAATTTGGGGCATTTACCATGCCATTGATCAGAGCGCAGGGCAAGACCATTGAGTGTGAAATCGGCGCTAACCTCCGCCAGGTACTACTCAGCAACGGAGTGGACGTCTATAACAATGCTGCAAAAACCATCAACTGTCATGGTCTGGGAACCTGTGGCACCTGTGCAGTTGAGGTACAAGGGGCAGTTTCCGAAATGAACAGGCGAGAGAAGACGCGCCTTTCCCTTCCACCTCACTCCCCTGCCCGAGGTCGTCGCTTATCCTGTCAGACCCAGGTTTTAGGAGATGTTTCGGTCACTAAGTTTGATGGTTTTTGGGGACAGGGCGATCGCCCTGTTTGGACTGCGGAAAGTTCAGGCCAGTTTAGGGACTAAGAGCGATGAGCCGTCTGGTACTTGCAATTCTGATCTTGCTGGGGGTGTTGCTGGGGTTACGCATCATCAGCTCACCTGGTATCCGACAGTGGTTTTTAAATCAAATTGGAGGGGCACCCCCTACTCAAACAACGGGGTTCAATACTCCCGTTCCTAGCAATATTTCAGAAAATACCCCGATCAGCCCCAGCAGCCCCCCCCCCAACGGTTCCCCCCCAACGGATGGTGGCAATGGCACCGGCGGGGATGGTTCGGACACTCCTTCAAAACCCCTCCAACCCATTCCTGGAGGATGGTAAGTAAACTGTAGTTGTGCAACCGTACGCCATTCATGATGGCTACTTAACAGAACCCAATTTATGGAATCAACCTGAACCCTGAGCGGTAGAAAAACGCAAAGCATTATTATGGATACCCAGACTGAAGGATGGGTATATGCAAACATTAGATAAACCGTTAGAACATACTAAAGACGATGCCCTGATCATTGCTGGGCGCACCTTTCGCTCTCGTCTCATGACCGGGACGGGTAAGTATCGCAACTTTGAAGAAATGCGCCAGAGCATTGTGGCCAGCGGATGCGAAATTGTAACGGTTGCGGTTCGTCGGGTGCAAACGAATGCCCCTGGTCACGAAGGGTTAGCGGAAGCTTTGGATTGGACAAGAATCTGGATGTTGCCCAATACCGCAGGTTGCCAAACAGCCGATGATGCCATCCGAGTTGCCCGTTTGGGTAGGGAAATGGCGAAACTGTTGGGGCAGGAAGATAATAACTTTGTCAAGCTGGAGGTTATTCCTGATCCCAAATATCTGTTGCCTGACCCAATTGGCACCCTGGAAGCAGCTGAAAAACTGGTGAAAGAAGGGTTTGCCGTTCTGCCTTACATTAACGCCGATCCCCTACTGGCAAAACGACTGGAAGAGGCCGGATGCGTCACTGTCATGCCCCTCGGCTCTCCCATCGGCTCTGGGCAGGGCTTGAAGAATGCCGCCAATATCCAGATCATCATTGATAATGCCAGAGTTCCGGTCGTTGTTGATGCTGGGATCGGTACTCCCAGCGAAGCCGCTCAGGCAATGGAAATGGGAGCAGATGCACTGTTGATTAATACTGCGATCGCCCAGGCCCAAAATTCAGTGGCAATGGCACGAGCCATGAATCTGGCAACCCAGGCAGGTCGCCTGGCTTATCAAGCCGGACGCATCCCAGTTAAAACCTACGCCAGTGCCAGCTCACCCACAACCGGGACCATTACAGGTTAGGAGAGCAGGAGCTGGTTGACTGAATCAGGGGACAGGGGACAGGCGATCAAGGGCGGAGGGGACGAAGGGGATAAGTGACTATTGCCTGTTGCCTGTTGCCTCTATCTATTGCCTGCTGCCCGTCACCTTCCTCAAACTCATCCCCAAATTGTTATCTTTCTTAAGAAGCAAGACATATATTGCGAAATCTTGTTACAATCAGCAAAACATTGAGGACAATTCATGCGGTATACCATTGAAGACGGCGGTCGTTTGAACAACTTTGCCATTGAGCCAAAGATGTACCGGGCTGAGCCCCCAAATAAGAATCAGCAGCGGACCTACATTATCATGGGCATTGGCGGGGCGGCTCTTGTAGCTGCATTGATGTATGTAGCGGTCTCCGTTTCCTGAATCTTCCGCGTTTAATAACAGCCTATTTCCTCGTCAAGGAAATTAAGCACTTATAGAACGACCGGGTTACCTCATCAGGAGGTATCCGGTTTTTAGTTTTTTGGAGTACTTTACATGTCGCTCCCATAAAGTTCAACCATTCGTCCTGACACTGACGGAAATCTTCTGAAAAGATTTGTATCTCAACCATAGAGGACAGGCTGTTTGCTGGACTCGGCGTAATACCTGCAATGCAACTTGCTGAACGTTCACCTACCGTTTATAGGGCTTTACCTGATGGCGTCTCTCACACTTTGTCAGGGTTAAACCAGAGTGTCTATCAACGGCTTAAAAAGTCCCTCAGTCTGAATCTACGCCGTCAAATCTTCCTGGCTGTTTGCGACGACCTGGCTCTGCGTAATCGTCTGGCAGCCCAACTTTATGCAGAACTGGCCTACCCAACTCAAACCCCTACACTGGCGGGGTACTCTCAATCAAAGACAGAGCTTGGCAGCCGTTCTTTCCGTTCTGCCGATCCCATTTTGACTGGCACCCTGGCGGTTGAACCGTCGCTCTCGCTTCTCTATCCTCGTCTGGTTAGCCTAAACCTTAATCTAAATAACCCAGACCCGATCGCCCAGATTCTGCAATGGCTGGAGCAATATCCGCCCCCTAGAGGCTTTCATCAACCACCCCATCCTCCGGCATTCCAAATTTTGGGGGCCGAGCGGTTAACCCGTCAGCCAGCCTGTGTGCAGAAACAGTTTCTCCATGCGCTACAACAAATCGAGAAGTTCCTCCCTAACCTTGAATTTTCCTTACTGTTGTGGTTGCCACGCCCCTGGATTCACGCAGTTCAGCAGTCCGCTCCTGCCTTCTGGGACTGGCGTACCGCTCTGTTTGAGTTTGAGGGTGATCCAACCCCCGTACCTGCTGGCACATCTACCAGTAAAACGGCAGGAAGTACCATCGCCTCAGGCAGCCAGCCAGTCTTCCCCAGCCCGTTTACTGAACCAGCCAGCGATCGCCCTTCTAGCAAGAACTCAGGGCAGAGCAGTCTGGCGCAGCCCAATCAAAGAAAAAATTCGCTGAAAAGTTCCGCTCAGCCCAAAACCTCCCCTCCCAATGGAACGAAGCTGGAACAGACGAAACCATCCTCCCATACCCCTGAAACTAGCTCCAGTCGCGCCAAACCATTTCAGCAGGAAACCACTGCTGGGGAAGACTTGTGGGAGATTCTGACCCAGGATCTGGAGCAGTTGAAGGAAGAACGGGCAGTTCCTTCAAAGAGTTTTGAGCAGCAACCGAACACGGGCAAAAAAGATGAAAATAGACCGCCGCAACAACTGTCTGGTCAGGAACTGTCAGAAACCCAACAACGGGTGAAATCAACTGTCAAGCCTGAAGTTCAGAGACAGCAGTCAGTAGAAACTCAAAAAGCGGCGGTACAAAAGAAGGAACCCTTTGGAACTTCGCGCCCCCTTGTTTCTGCGCCATCCCAGGCGATCGCTCAACCCATCCCTCCAGCCAGTCCCATTGCCCTTCCCTACGAACCCCATTCGATTCAGGACTTAGCCAGCCTGGTGATGGCGATCGCTATGCAGGAGGAAACGGAAAGTTCAGCCAGCGAACATTCAGACCTGATTCAGCCTCTAGAAAGAATTCAACAACTGCATGTTCAGCAGGCTTCCAGTAGCGAATTGGCGGCCGCTTACCAGAGCCTCGGCAACCTTTACCGCAACCATGTTGAACAGGGGGATGATTCCGAATCAACGCTGATGATAGCCATTTGCGCTTACGAACTGGCCCTGCAATGGCTGGATGAAACGTCTCCCCTGGCTACCGATATTTTGAATGACATTGGCAACCTCTACTGGATGCTCTCCCGCGGAATGGGGGACATGGGCAAAGCCCAAACCTATCTGGAACGGGCGATCGCAGTTTACCAGTGTGGACTCAGCCATATTGATCCACAGGTGCGTTCCCTGAACTATTCCATGATCCAGAACAATCTGGGTTCTGCCTTTGGCGATCTGGCCCGCTATCACAACCCTGCCGAAGCATTGGAAAATTCCGTTCGAGCCTATGAGCAAGCCCTGCGCTACCGCAAGTTGGAAGATGACCCTGCTCGTTACGCTGCCACCCAGAATAATTTGGGGACGGCTTACTGGAACCTGGCCCAGCACCACCAGCCGGTTCTTTGCCTGCGACGGGCGATCGCCGCTTACACAGAAGCCCTCCGCTACTACAGCCCAGAACGGGAGCCCCTCTACTACGCCATGATCCAGAACAACCTGGGCACGGCTTACTGGAACCTGGCTCAGCATAAGCAGTCCGCTCCCGACGGGATGGAGGTCTGGGAAATGGGAGCCGCTGGCATAGAGGGCGCAGGAACGCGGGGAGATGGAGATTCCGGGACACCCCCCCACTCTCCCGCTGACTGGCTGCACCAGGCGATCGCTGCTTACCGCGCCGCCCTCACCTACCGTACGATGGAAATAGTTCCCACTGCCTACGCCGCCACCCAGAACAACCTGGGAACGGCCCACTGGCATCTGGCAAACCTGTCAGGTACCCCACCCAACGAGCGCAGAGAACACTTGCAGGAAGCGATCGCCGCTTACCAATCTGCCTTGGCCGCTGTCAACCACCTTACTACTGCTGGGTCAGAACATCCCCCCGCTCTCACTTTCGATCCTTCTGCCACCCATAACAATCTGGGTTTAGCCTACTATCAAATCGCCACAGACAAACACCAGCGGGATGAGGAAGCCAAACGCTCTGCCTATCTGGAAGCTGCCTTGCAACATCACCTCCAGGCTCTCCAGGGCTGGCAACAGAACCCGGACTACCACCAAACTGTCTTTGGTTATGTGCTTCAGACAATCCGCGCCTTTTACAGCGAATTTGGCATGAAAGGACAGAACCTGGCACTCTCCAAAGTGCCCGCCCACCTTCTACCCGAAGTGATGAAACGGCTGTAGGGGAAGAGGTGTGAGGTGTGGCGAGGCGATGGGACTCCTGCCCCCGACTCCTCCACTCGATCACTTCTCTCCCTTCTGGCGCAACGGAATCTGAATCACGAATTCCGCTCCTTTTCCGGGTTCTGAAAGACAGTAGAGGGAACCCCGATGCTTTTCTGCCACGATTTGATAGCTGATGGATAGTCCCATGCCAGTTCCCTTACCAACTGGTTTGGTGGTGAAGAAGGGATCAAACAATCGCTGCCGCACTTCTTTAGGGATGCCCGGTCCGTTATCAGCAATGCTGATCTTGATACAGTCGTTGCCAAGGCACTGAGTGCGGATAGTGATAGTAGGGGGAGAATTTAGCGTTAAGAGTTGGGCATCAGGCGTTGAAACTCCTTCATTGAGTTCAGCGTGTTTTACGCTTGATGCGAAACTTTCTTCAAGGGCGTCGATCGCGTTACTCAAAATATTTATAAACACCTGGTTAAGCTGCCCGGCATAGCACTCTACTGGGGGCAAATTACCGTAGTCTTTGACGATTTCGATCGCTGGACGTTCATCATGGGCTTTGATGCGGCTCTGTAGAATCATCAGGGTACTATTGATGCCGTCATGGATGTCTACTTCTTTCATTTCCGCTTCATCCATGCGAGAGAAGGTGCGCAGGGATACCACAATCTTTTGGATGCGATCGGCTCCCACCTTCATGGAGTTTAAGAGTTTGGGTAAATCTTCCATCAGAAAATCCAGGTCAATTTCTTCGGCTGCCGCCTGAATCGCTGGATGAGGGTTGGGATAGTACTCTTTGTAGAGTTCTAACAGCCTGAGCAAATCCCGCGTATATCCGTTGGCATGGGTCAGATTGCCGAAGATAAAGTTGACGGGGTTATTGATTTCATGGGCGACACCAGCCACAAGTTGGCCCAGGCTAGACATTTTCTCACTTTGAATCATCTGGGCCTGAGCTTGCTGAAGTTCCTGAAGTGCCTCTTCCAGATCAGCGGCTTGTTGTTTGAGTTGGGCTTCGATGTGTTTCCGTTCAGTGATATCTCGCACAATAGTGATAACTTCATTCTCTCCGCTAGTGACGATGCGGGCTTCGTAGTCATGGAGCTCACCCTTGAGTTCAAGCTGATACTCAATCAGTTGAAGTTTCCCGGTGTCTAAGGCTCTGCCAATGGCAGCCACAATTTGGTGAGCAACATTAATTGGCAGGACCTCTTCCAAGGATTTCCCCAGAAAAAACTCAGGCGGAACTACGGTATCCCAATCAATTGAAGGGAAAAAGTCAAGATGAATGCCGTTGCGATCATAACGGAACAGCATATCTGGAATTGCCTCCAGCAATGCCCGATGTCGTGCTTCGCTTTCGCGTAAGGCGGCTTCTGCTTGCTTACGTTCAGTGACATCAAGGGCGAGTCCAGCAGTGCCAATCATTTCTCCGTCATCATTGACAAGTGGTGTGTTGTGCCACTCACAGATGATCGTTCTGCCGTCTTTGGTCAGGTTCTTATTAACGTTGACTGTTCCAGTCTGTTGGCGTTGAAGGCTATCAATGATTTGATGTACCTGCGCTCTGGCATCTTCAGGAATCAGAAAGTCAGCGTGACGACCCAACACTTCCTGCTTGCAATAACCAAAAATGCGTTCGGCTGCCGGGTTCCATTGGGTAATTTCAAAATTTTTATCCCATTCCACGATCGCAATTGGAGTTTGCTGAACCAGCAGTTCTAAACGTTGTTGGGATTCCCGCAGCTCTTGCAAGGTGCGTTTACGTTCTTCCTCTGCTTGTACCTGCTGGCGCTGGGCAGCGTTTCGTTCAAAAATTTCGCTCTGCAGTCGTTCAATGGTTTGCTGAAGCTCAGCAGTCCGGGCTTCCACCCGATCTTCCAGTTCTTCGTTGATTCGTTGCAGGGATAGTTCTGCCGATCGGCGCTCAGTAATCGATTCTGTAAGGATTATCAGCCCGCCAATTCTGCCTTCGTTGTCATACCAGGGGCGTATTTCCCAGCGCAACCAATCAACACTACCGTTAGGGCGGCGAAAGGATTCTTCATCACAACGCTCAACGGCTCCCATCAGGCATCGCTGGTGAATTGCCCGCCAGTGATCAGCTGTAGGAAAGAGATCATAATGGCTGCGACCGATGACCTCGCGATCGCCCAGTCCATAGCTTTCCAGCCATTGGCGGCTGACCAGTAGATAGCGCATGTCTCGATCCAGCATGGCGATCGCCGCGGGGCAATGCTCGATAAACGCTCGCATCTGCTCCACGGAAGCCAGTGAGCTAGGGGTGTGGGCTGGCCCGGCATGGGTGCTATCCTCTTCTGGGCAAGGCTCAACCATTTCAGGAGAGATTGGCATTGAGCAGTCCTCCATGCCGCTATCAAAGTGTGAGGGAAGAAGTTGTCCTTAGTTTTCCCTATGGGTCTTGAGACTAACGTAAGGGTGAAGGGGGGGGTGGATGAGTAATGGAGTGATGGAGTGATGAGGGGAACAGGCAGGGGGGTTTACCTCCTCTCCCTCCCAAAACCATCTTTCAATTTGCATTGCTGAATCCGGGTATGAAATGGATGCTGTATGCTCGAAACTTCATTTCGATTCATACTGCTTTTCAGCAACGCCCTTTAATTTAATGTACCCGGCTACTCACTTCCTGGACAACTTTCAGAAACTCGCGCAAAACAGCAGATGAGTCATCCTTTCGCCACAGGACTGAAATCTGTCGGGTTAAATCAAGATCCTGGACAACCTGGTAGACAATACCCTGGCGCTGTAAGTTTTGAACATTGCTGGGCAGGATTGCGATGCCAACACCAGCCACTACCAGACTTAAAATCGTGAGCAACCAGGTCGCCTTTGCATTTTGCACAATGATGGGCTGAAACCCTGCCAGTTTACACTGATGGATGAACTCTTTGTAAAAAGGAAATGCCTCTGGCGACGGTAGGATTAGCGGTTCTTTGGCTAGAGTGTCTAAAGTTATGCGGGGATGGGCGGTGAGTGGGTGAGTTTCTGGAAGTGCAACCACTAATGACTCCTGGAGGATTGGTAAAACCATTAAGCTGTCATCATGTTTGCAGAAACCGGGAACAACTTCAAAGCCAACATTCAGGCGACGATCGCGCAATTCCTGAATTTGCTGCTCGGCAGTAAGTTCGCGCAGTTCCAACTCTACTTGCGGAAAGCGATCGCAAAAGGTTCTCAGAAGCTCAGGTAGCAGAGTGTTGGCAATGGAACTGGCGATGCCTATGGACAGGCAACCGATCTCGCCCCGATAAGCCCGTTGTGCCCGTGTAATTGCTCGTTCAAGGTTAGTTAAGGCTAACTGTGCTTCTTCTAGAAAGACTTTTCCCGCCTCTGTTAACTGAAGCGGTCGTCGTCTGCGATCAAACAGCTCAACCTTGAGCGTTTTTTCTAGTGATCGAATTCGCTGGCTGAGAGGTGGCTGTTCAATATGTAATTGCTCTGCCGCTCTGCTGAAATTGTTATCGGCTTCAGCGATCGCCAGAAAGTAGCAAATTTGGCGCAACTCAATATGACTGAGACGCAGTAAATCCATTCTGTTGCTCAAGCACCATATTTCTGATGATATGGAAGCATCTGAAAATAAGCATTGAGAATATAGTAGATCCTCCCTACCGTAAAGCAGATAGACGTTGCTGAAAAGCAGGCTGAATTGAAACGAAGTTTAAGGGGAGGAAATATGACGCCAACCAATTCTCGTTGGCAATTTTGGGTAGATCGGGGCGGCACCTTTACTGACATCGTGGCACGCCGACCGGATGGGAGTCTGTCAGTTCACAAATTGCTGTCGGAAAATCCTCAACGATATCGGGATGCCTCGATTCAGGGAATTCGAGAAATTTTGGGACTGTCAGCTTCTGATCCAATCCCGACGGAGCAGATTGCAGCCATCAAAATGGGAACAACCGTTGCCACCAATGCACTACTGGAGCGAAAGGGCGATCGCGTCGTCCTCCTGATTACGAGGGGGTTTCGGGATGCGCTGCGGATTGGCTACCAGAATCGTCCCAATATCTTTGCCCGCCATATCGTGCTTCCCGAAATGCTCTACGAACGAGTAGTTGAAGTTGAAGAGCGCTACAGTGCCCAGGGGGAAGAGCTGGTTCCCCTCAATCTGGAAACGGCTCGTATGGGTTTACAGGCTGCCTATGAGGATGGCATTCGGGCCTGTGCAATTGTGTTCATGCACGGCTATCAGTATCCAGACCATGAACAGCAGGTGGCTGCGATCGCCCGTGAAATTGGCTTCACCCAAATCTCTGTCTCCCACAACGTCAGCCCCCTGATGAAGCTGGTCAGCCGGGGAGATACCACCGTCGTCGATGCCTACCTTTCCCCTATTCTGCACCGATATGTTGAGCAAGTTTCGGAAGAATTAGGCAACGGGCAACAGGCAACAGGCAATGGCCAGCCAGAATTCCCGTCGTCTGTTGTCCGTCACCCGTTCCCTCATCTATTATTCATGCAGTCCAACGGCGGACTGATTGATGCCCATTCTTTTCAGGGAAAGGATAGTATCCTCTCTGGCCCGGCAGGGGGAATTGTGGGGGCGGTGCAAACCAGCAAACGGGCAGGGTTGGACAAAATCATTAGCTTTGATATGGGCGGCACTTCCACCGATGTGGCCCATTATGCCGGTGAGTATGAACGGGCCTTTGAGACGGAAGTGGCTGGCGTTCGGTTGCGGGCACCAATGATGTCGATTCATACCGTGGCAGCGGGAGGCGGTTCCATTCTCAGTTTTGATGGATCCCGTTACCGGGTCGGCCCGGAGTCGGCGGGAGCCAATCCGGGTCCCGCCTGCTACCGCAAAGGAGGCCCTCTGACTGTGACGGACTGTAACGTCATGCTGGGCAGAATTCAGCCCGACTTCTTTCCAAAGGTATTTGGAGTGGATGGCAATTTGCCGCTGGATGTGGAGGTGGTGCGGCAGAAGTTTGCCGATTTAGCCGCCCAAATTCAGGCCGCTACAGGAGATACCCGATCGCCAGAACAGGTGGCTCAGGGATTTCTGGCAATCGCTGTTGAAAAAATGGCCAGTGCGATTAAGAAAATTTCAGTTCAGCGCGGCTATGACATCACGGAATACACACTTTGCTGCTTTGGGGGGGCGGGGGGACAACATGCCTGTGCGATCGCCGACGCCCTCGGTATGGCTCAGGTCTTCCTCCATCCCTATGCCGGAGTCCTTTCTGCCTATGGCATGGGTTTAGCCAATCAAACGGTGATGAAAGAGCAGGCTGTCGAAGCCGTTCTGACCGATGACCTGCTACCCCAACTGGAGCAGATTCAGGCAAACCTGACGGCAACCGGGATTGCCGAACTAGAAAAACAGGGCATCGCAGGCAATCAGATTCAAACTCTGCATCGAGTTCATCTCCGCTATCAGGGAACCGACTCTGCTCTGATCGTGAACTTTGGAACTATCAGAGAAATGATTGCCCAGTTTGAGCAGGCTCACCGCCAGCGTTACGGGTTTATCGCTGAAAATAAATCCCTGATTGTCGAAGCCATTTCCGTCGAGGTCATTGCTCCCGGCGATGCGCCCGTAGAACCCATCCTCTCAAAGCGCCGCTCAATTCCTCTGCGACCCACGGCCACTGTTCAGATGTATGCCAGAAATGGCTGGCAGGCAACTCCCGTTTACCTGCGAGAAGACCTGTTGCCGGGAGATGAGATCGGCGGCCCCGCTTTGATTATCGAACCCACCAGCACCAACGTGATTGAACCTGGCTGGCAGGCCCAACTGACCGATCGCAACCACCTGATTCTGCAAAAATCAACATCCACCCTTCATTACTCCCTCACTCCCTCACTCCCTTCCCTCACCCCCTCACCCGATCCCGTTCTCCTGGAAATCTTTAACCACCTCTTCATGGCGATCGCTGAACAGATGGGCTTCACCCTCCAGAACACCAGCTACTCCGTCAACATCAAAGAACGCCTCGATTTCTCCTGTGCCATCTTTAACCAGCACGGTCAACTGGTTGCCAATGCTCCCCATATTCCGGTACATCTGGGTTCCATGAGCGAAAGCGTCCAGTCCCTCATCGCTGAAAAAGGCGACAAACTCAAACCTGGCGATGTTTACGTCCTCAACAACCCCTACAACGGGGGAACCCACCTACCCGACGTGACCGTGATTACCCCTGTGTTTGCGGATGGGGTACAGGATCGAGGGAGTGAAGTGCAAGGTATCAGAAATGGAGCCTCTGTCACCCTGTTCTACGTGGCTTCCCGTGGACACCACGCTGACATTGGCGGCATTACACCGGGGTCAATGCCACCCAACAGTACCCACATTGCCCAGGAAGGCATTTTGATTAATAACTTCCAGGTGGTGGATCAGGGACATTTCCGTGAACAGGAACTGCTTGAACTTCTTACCAGTGGGGAATACCCGGTGCGCAATCCCACCCAAAACCTGGCCGATCTGAAAGCCCAGATTGCTGCAAATGAGAAGGGTGTGCAGGAACTCCGCAAAATGGTGGATCACTTTGGTTTAGATACGGTGCAGGCTTACATGCAGCACGTCCAAGACAATGCAGAAGAATCGGTTCGGCGTGTGATAGATGTCTTACAGGATGGTCACTTTACCTATGCCATGGACGATGGTAGCCAGATTGCCGTAACTGTCACCATTGATCGCGCCCACCGCAGTGCCAAAATCGATTTCACAGGCACCTCTCCCCAACAGCCCAACAACTTTAACGCTCCGGTTGCCGTCTGTAAAGCCGCCGTACTCTATGTCTTTCGCAGTCTGGTAGAGGATGACATTCCCCTCAATGCAGGATGTCTCAAGCCTTTAGACATCGTTATTCCAGAAGGTTGTCTGCTCAATCCCTGCTATCCAGCAGCGGTGGTGGCTGGCAATGTGGAAACTTCTCAGGTGGTTACGGATGCGCTGTATGGGGCTTTGGGAGCGATCGCCGCCTCCCAGGGCACTATGAACAATTTCACCTTTGGCAACCAGCGCTATCAGTATTACGAAACCATCTGCGGCGGGTCGGGGGCTGGACCTACCTTCGATGGAACCGATGCCGTTCATACCCACATGACCAACTCTCGCCTCACCGATCCAGAAGTCCTGGAATGGCGGTTTCCAATTCTCCTGGAAAACTTTGCTATCCGTCCCAACAGTGGCGGACAGGGGCGCTACCGGGGTGGCAATGGTGCGATCCGCCGCATTCGTTTCCGGGAGGCTATGACCGCCGCCATCCTCTCCGGGCATCGGATCGTCCCACCCTTTGGACTGTATGGAGGAAAACCCGGCAGCATTGGGCGAAACTGGGTGGAACGGGCGGATGGAACGATTGAAGTGTTGGGTAGCAAAGCCGAAGTGACTATGCAACCGGGTGATGTGTTTGTAATTGAAACCCCAGGTGGAGGTGGATACGGACAGGGGAGTAGGGAGGTAGGAGGGTGAATGGTGGATGGCGTTGCTGAAAAGCGGGATGAATTGAAACGAAGTTTCAAGCATTCAGCACCTTTTTCGCCTGCCACCTCACATAACTAAACTTCATCCCACTCCTCATTTCCTCTAACTCTGGGGTGTCTCCGTTGGTACTGTACAGCCAATTGCAATTTCTGATGTGCGGGGGTAGGTTTTGAGCAAAGCCATGAATCTGGAGAACTGGAAACTGCGGGGATCAATGCGAGATCCGGAGCGATCCACATCCCGGTGGGTGGTAATTCGGTCATCGGGAACCCCAGTTTTTGCCACCAGCCAGGCAAGGGATTGGTACTGAGCCTGTGTATAGCCGCTATGGCTGTAACCGTTGTCGTTACCGTCGTAGGGGGTTTCCAGGGAGATGTGGTAAGCAAAGTTGTTGACGGAGCCGGGAAGGTCGGCGTTGGTTTTCACGGATTGTCCCTTAAAGGAGGAGTTACCGGCTCCATAGGCTCGTTTGTCGGGGGGAACCATATAAACAACCGTACCATCCAGCTTGATCAGGGTGTGATAACTGGCCTGGTCTTCATCTCTGAGATGGGGAGTGCGAAAGAAGTTGAGGGTGCTGTAGGCAGAACCAACCGTTTCGTGGAGGACTACAATCGGGTCTAGAAGTGCCGGATTGCCATAGATATCTTTGAAGTAGCGATCGCCATAGTTGGTTGGGTCAATCAAGACGATTTCCTCTTTCGGAGTGAATGCCGTCAGCCTCTGGTTGAACAAACTTGCGATCGGCGTTTTATCCGCCGAACCAGTCTTGCTGCTGTCCTGACGGAAGCGGCTGAGGGTAATAGAACCTGGTGCCACACCCAGAGCTTGAACCGTTGAGCGAAACGGGGAAGGTTTTCCTTTTTTTTCAGGCTGAAGTGCACACTGGGTTGAAAATCCTGGTGCTGAAGGTGGGGACTTGATTTCAGGTTCAGATGCCGGACGTCCGGGAGTCTCAAACCCCGACACATCCTGAAGTTGGGCGACCCCTGAACTAATTGTCAGCGTTAAAGTGATCAGGCACAGCGCCACCAGCGCTACAACGGTCAAAAACCTTCGTTTCATTTCAACTACTTCAGCGGAGACGGCGTTTACAGCGTTTTTTAGTTAAGCCAGTTACCCTGGTATAGGGGCTTGGGGGCCATGGGTTAGGGGCTAAGGTGGAGTTTATGGATTTGAAAATGGGCGATCGCCCACTGCAAAAACCATAACGAACCCCAAAAATGGAGCCATCCACCTCTGGCTAATGGTCAGGACTAAACTTGGAACCCACGGTTCCTGATAGACGCCCTGTATCCGAATACTCCACACCCACTCAAAAAATTCTTCGATGCAATACTACATCAGGCTGTTCGTCCAAACTCAAAATTTCGTTACCAAATCTGGATCACTTCACAAATTCCATCGCCCCCAGTATTCGTAGAGTTTCCTTCTGGGCTTCGGTTAGCCCCCGGATACCCGTAATGTTGGTTCCTTCATAGGGTCTTGGAACTCTCAGCACTGCCAGGCATTGGCCGGAAGAACTGTCCCAGAGCCGAATTGTGCCATCATGACTACAGCTTGCCAGAAGGGTTCCATCCGGGCTATAGGCAAGGAACCGCACCCATTTCTGATGGCCCTCCAGGGTGTGAAGGAGGGGGAGACAGGATGAAATTCTGTCACCCTCCCCTGCCTCGTGGTTTCGGAGGAGGAACCTGCTCCAAAGCTTCAACGTGCCATCACCACCTCCCGTGGCAAGATACTGCCCGTCAGGGCTAAAGGTTACAGCCAGCACCAGGCTGGAATGGGCCTTAAAGGTCTGTAAACACCTGCCAGTTTCCACCTGCCATAGCTTAATGACTCCATCCGAACTGCCGCTGGCAAGCACCTCTCCATCAGGGCTGAAAGCAACACACCGAATCCAACCAGTATGTCCAGTCAGGGTTCTGAGGGGCTGGACCAGCAGGGTAGGTGACTCATCCTCTGTCCCGGTTGAGGCTACCTCAGAGCAAATTTTCCAGAGTTGACAAATTTTCCAGAGTTGAATGGTTTGATCTTGACTACCACTGGCCAACAAGAGATGGTTGGAAGCCGCAGAACGGTGCTTCGGGGAAAACGCAACAGACCAGATGCCGCTGTGATGCTTTTGTAGCACCTGCCAGCAGTTTCCCGTCGTGGGATTCCACAGACGCAGCGTACCATCTAAACTACCGCTGGCCAGGATGCGCCCGTCTGGACTGAAGGCAACGGACCAGACAGCATGGCTGTGTCCAGTAAGGCATCGGGGCGGTGAGGTACTCCTGTTTCTATCACGCAGGCTAATGGCTAACGGAGGGAGATTCCACAGGTGAATGGTGCCGTCCTCGCTGCCACTGGCAATCATTTCAGGAAGTAAAGTTTCATTCTTCCCTCGCTCCTGAGGGCTACAGGCAACTGACCAGATCCAGCTGTCATTCCCGGTCAAAGTAGTAGAGAAAGGGATCAGCGATCGCAACCTTTCCCCATCTGGTTTTCTCTCTTCCCCAACCCTATCAACTCCAGAAATATCCCACAGCCGCACCAGCCGATCCTGTCCTCCGCTGATCAGGGTCTTGCCATCGGAACTGAAGGCAACGGACCAGACGCCACTGTTGTAGCCTTGCAACACTTTCAGGCAGTGGTGGGTGCGGCTATCCCATAGACGGATGGATTGATCTTCACTGCCACTGGCCAGCAAACAACCATCGGGACTGGCCGCAACCGCATGGATCCAACTGGTGTGCCCCTGGAGCAACCGCAAACAGTCGCCACGAGTATTCCAGACACGAATGGTGTAGTCATCACTGCCGCTGACGAGGGCGTAAGTGGCGGTAGCCAAGGGAGGCGGAAAGGCAGAATTCTCGGAAAGACTTTCTAGATGTGGGTGTTTCTGATTTTCGGTATCCGGTCTGACAGGAATGAAGGCAATGGAGCGAATGGGTTGGGTGTGCCCGGTTAAAGTTCCTGTACAGTTACCCGTTTCCAAATCCCAGAGTTTAATCGTGCAATCGCTACTGCTACTGGCTAACAGCCTGCCGTCAGGACTGAAGGCAACAGACCAGACCCAGTGGCTGTGGCCGTGGAGGGTGGGGGGTGGGGGGTGACTCTCCCCTGTCCCCCATTCCCTATGCCCTAATTGCGAGACATTCCACAGTTTCACGGTTTTGTCGTAGCTGCCACTGGCTAGAAAGCGGCCATCCGGGCTGAAAGCAACTGAGCGGACTTCATTGGTGTGACCAGCCAGAACGGTGACGAGTTCACCCGTTTCAACTTGCCAGATCCGGATCTGGTTATCCTCGTAACCGCTTGCCAGATAAAGACCATTCGGGCTGAAGGCCAGGGAAAAGACTCGGCTGGAGTAACCCCGTAGCGATCGCAGGCATTGCCCCGTTTGGGTATCCCAAAAATGAATCGTGCCGTTTGCACTGCTGGCTAGCAGGCGGCTATTGGGGCTGAAGGCAACGGACCAGACCCAGCCATCGCTGGACTGGCAGGTCAGTAACTTTTTGCCATCCACCACCCGCCAGATGTGAACTTCATAGCTGATATCGCTGACCGCCAGAAGCTGACCATCAGGGCTAAAGGCAACATCCAGAATCTGGCTGAAAGTTTCGGTAAAGGCTGATTGTACCAGCTCAGAGTGGGAGAAGTTGATGCAGTGAAGAACGGCATTTTGCAGGTATGCCTGACGGATTGCCAGACGAGATAAATCGCGATCGCAGAGGGTGCGTGGAGCACGATCATCTGGGCCCACCGAAAGTTGACAGAGCAAATTGATCAGGTTGCCGCCAGTGTAGCCAACCTCCTGAGCAGATTTCCCCTGTAACTTTACCAGCCAGTGCATCAGTCCTTCATCTAGCGCTGTTAGATAGCTACTGCTTAAAAGCCGATGGATAATTGGCTGCAAGATCAGGCGAATCTGAATTTCCCGAATGTAATCTTTGGCGGTGGCTTTCAGCAGCGCGTGGGTTTTCAGTAGCGAGGGGTGCGGTTGCTCAATGACATTTCGTCCCCCATGTTCAAGGTTCCTGGCGATCGCCTCACACACCTGGGTAATCAGCCATTCAGTGATGTATTCCATCACAGCAGGCTGAAGGGTAAACCGGGTGCCATTCTTCTCAATCAAAGAACGCCGTTCTAAAGCGGTTAACGTTTCCAGCAGGTAAGCGGGAGAAACGGGGGGAAAGCAATCGGCCTGTAGCCCCCAAAGGCTAACGGGTTCCCGATTGATGGCTAGCCAGAGCATCAATTGCTGCTCCAGCGGCGAGAGCCGCTCAATTTGCCGCGCTAACAGATCTCGAATATCGCCAAATACAGAGCCACCCTGCTGAGAGAATTCCAGAAAGTGGGAAATGCTGCCATTAAAGAGATCCGCGATCGCCGTCGCCACAATCTTGAGCGCTAGCGGGTTTCCAGCGTAATGAGTAATCAGAGACTGCCACTCTTCTGTAGAACCTCTGAACATTCCCTTGACATTAAAAAGTTCCCGCCCAAAGGTGGGAGCTAAACCCCTAACCTGAAACGATCGCACGGGCAGTGCCTCTCCTTCCTTGGGGGCAAATCCTTTAGGCTTTTCGCGGCTGGTCAGTAGCAAACAACTGTCATGGTCAGCTTCCCCCACACATCGCAGCAGTTGCCCATACCCTTCATACCCAGTTTTGTAGCTACCGTCGCGGCTGCCGGGTTGTATCACTGTTTCTGCATTGTCCAGGACTAACAGACAGCGGCCAGCACGCAGGTACTTCAGTAGCCGCAACATTTGTCCATCCAGATGGTCCGATAGTAAAGTTTCCTTCTGATTTGAGAGAAACTGAATCACATCTGCCAGCAGATGGTGAATTGGTGGAGCATTCCGCAGCGATCGCCAGATCACATACTGAAACGGTAGATACGAGTTCTCCCCCACTCCCTCACTCCCACACTCCCCTCCTTCCCCACTCCCCACCAACTCCCGCGCCAGCTTCACCGATAGCGCCGTTTTTCCAATTCCGCCCATGCCAAACAGCCCCACCAGACGGCAACGGTCCTCCACAATCCAGCGCTTCAGAGTGACCAACTCCTCAGTCCGACCGTAAAAAACAGAGACATCAGTAGCTTCGCCCCAGTCCTGGTGGAGCTATGTTTATTTGTGGTGTATGAGAAAAGGAGAAGAAACGGCGTATCCTGCTGGAAAAGGAAAAAGACCAGACG
>JAIMBL010000347.1 GCA_023511615.1 Leptolyngbyaceae cyanobacterium HOT.MB2.61 | reverse complement strand
GATGTGGCGGGGATTGAGGAGGCGAAGGAAGAACTTCAGGAAGTGGTGACCTTCCTCAAGAAGCCAGAACGCTTTACAGCGGTAGGAGCCCGCATTCCTAAAGGTGTACTGTTAGTTGGCCCACCAGGAACGGGTAAGACGCTGCTGGCCAAGGCGATCGCTGGTGAAGCGGGAGTTCCCTTCTTCAGTATTTCCGGTTCTGAGTTTGTGGAAATGTTTGTTGGGGTGGGGGCTTCACGAGTACGGGACTTGTTTAAGAAGGCAAAGGAAAATGCTCCCTGTCTAGTCTTTATCGATGAAATTGACGCCGTAGGCCGTCAGCGAGGTGCGGGTATTGGCGGTGGTAACGACGAGCGGGAACAGACCCTCAACCAGTTGTTGACTGAAATGGACGGGTTTGAGGGCAATACGGGCATCATCATCATCGCGGCCACCAACCGTCCCGATGTGCTGGACTCTGCTCTGCTACGCCCTGGTCGGTTTGACCGGCAGGTGACGGTAGACCTGCCCAGCTTTAAGGGCCGATTGGGAATTCTGGAAGTCCACGCCCGCAACAAAAAGCTGGATCCAGATGTTTCGCTGGAAGCGATCGCCCGCCGCACTCCTGGTTTTTCAGGGGCAGACCTGGCGAATCTGTTGAATGAGGCTGCTATTCTCACTGCTCGTCGCCGCAAAGAAGCCATTACCATGCTGGAAATTGACGACGCGATTGATCGGGTTACGATTGGGCTTTCGTTGACCCCTCTGCTGGACAGCAAGAAGAAGCGGCTGATTGCCTACCACGAAGTGGGCCACGCATTGTTGATGACGATGCTGAAAAACTCGGATCCGCTCAACAAAGTCACCATCATTCCCCGTTCCGGTGGGGTGGGTGGCTTTGCCCAGCAATCTTTCAATGAGGAGATGATTGACAGTGGGCTTTATACCAAGGCCTGGTTAACTGACCGGATCACCATTGCCCTGGGTGGACGCGCTGCTGAACAGGAAGTCTTTGGAGATTCTGAGGTTACGGCTGGAGCCAGCAGCGACATTAAGGCCGTGGCTGACCTAGCGCGGGAAATGGTGACCCGTTATGGCATGTCCGATCTGGGACTGGTTGCCCTGGAGGGGTCGAGTAACGAAGTATTCCTTGGGCGCAACTGGATTCCTCGGGCTGAATACTCAGAAGAAGTAGCCACCCAGATTGATCGCCAGATTCGGGATATTGCCATACGTTGCTACCAGGAAGCCCGCCGCATTATTCGAGAAAACCGGGCATTGGTAGATAAATTGGTGGATCTGCTGCTCGACCAGGAAACAATTGAAGGCGACGACTTCCGTAAGATTGTGGAAGAGTATACTGGACAAACCGTACCCACTGCAGCTGTCCAGTCTTCATAATTCATTGTATGCCTCGCTTCCTTCATCTGGCTGATATTCACCTGGGGTTCGATCGCTACGACAGTAAAGAGCGATCGCTCGATTTCTACTACGCCTTCAAGGATGTGCTGGAGAAATACGCGATAGCTTCTCCAGTCGATTTTGTGTTGATTGCTGGTGACCTATTTGAGCACCGAACTATTCAACCTAATGTGTTAAACCAGGTTCAACTTTGCCTGCGAGATTTAAAGGAGGCAGGCATTCCGGTACTGGCGATTGAAGGCAACCACGACAATCGCCCCTATGGCACAAAGACCAGTTGGCTGCGCTACCTGGCCGGTTGGGATTTACTGATTCTGCTGGAACCCGACCATGCCCCAACGGGTGAGGTCATCTACGAACCCTGGAATCCAGAAAATAAACGCGGTGGATATATCGATCTGGACTGTGGTGTTCGGGTCCTGGGTTCCTACTGGTACGGGGCCTCTGCGCCAAGGGCGATCGCCGCACTGGCAGAAGCAATCCAGCAACTTCCCTCCAGTCCCCAACACTCCATTCTCATGTTTCATCACGGGGTAGAGGGGCAAATCGCTCGCTACCAGGGAGCTTTGCGCTACAGCGATCTGTTACCTCTAAAGCAAGCCGGAGTTGACTACCTGGCGTTGGGGCATATTCATAAGAATTATGCGATCGAAGGTTGGGTTTTTAATCCTGGTTCCTTAGAAGCCAATAGTGTCGAAGAAAGTCAATTTGAACGGGGTGTCTATCTGGTTGAAATAGACTCTACCGGAATCCGGGCAGAATTAAAGCGAGATTACTATCAACGCCCAATTGTACGGTTGAAAGTCGTAGCTAAGGGGCAGGAAAGTGTGGAAGAGCTTGAAGCAGCCTCCATCGCGGTTGTTCAGCAAGCTCTCCAGAATGGCATGACTGACCCAGAGATCGCCCCCATTATGGAACTACGAATCGAAGGGCAGGTGGGGTTCGATCGCTTGGAACTCAATGCCCGAAAACTTCAACAACAGCTCCAACAACTGAGCAGAGCACTAATCTTTCTCCTCAAATACAACGTCGATACAGTTAATTACGCCTCTCCCATCGCTGAGGAAGCCAGTCGCCTTCAGGTTGAATACGAAGTGTTTAGCGATCTGCTGGCAGCTAACACCAGCTATAAAAAACAGGCAGCCGAACTGGCACAGGGACTGATTGACCTGAAAGATTTGCAACTTCAGGGGCACTCCGAGGAAAGTTTATTCCAGTTCGCGCAGAACCTCCTGTTGCCACCTGAGTGAAGTAACAGAAGGGTCGGCAGTGCGTGGGTACTGCCTGAAGGGGGAGGGCAGCCTGCCCAGGGCAAAGAGGGTGTTCTGGAAACGGCGCTCTAACTCCTTAAAGCTCTGATTCCCTCGACTCCCCTGCGAGGATTACCACACAAAAACTGACAAACCCAGGACAAAGATTATTTGGGGCTTCTACTCCTGATTGAGAATCTTTTCCTTAGAGTCTCCCCAGTACGCACTGTAAGTCCAAACTTCGTTGTTCCCTTTTACCTCCATTGACCAGCGGTAGATAGCAGATTTGGGGTCAACTCCAATCTCGATCAACTTCGCACCCATGTAGTACTCCATCTGACGTTTGGTCATATCTTTGAGTCCACTGGGCTTGTTTTTGTCAATTGTTCGAGATAGATGGGCCTGCGTGTGTTTTGCCATGGAGTTCCAACGAATTCTTTCCCTTCTAGGATAAAGGGTTTAGGGGGGGAGAGGGAAGGTGATGGGGGAGGGGATAGTAGTTGTAAGGAGAGAGGAGGGAGGAGAGAGAGAGTTGGACGAGTGGAGGGTAGATGGGTGGATAGGTAAGGGTCTCCTAAGAAATTAGATTTTCTATAAGCATATATACTTGCCAGTACATCTAATTTCTTTGGCTCTCCTGAGAGTTTGGTGAT
>JAIMBL010000346.1 GCA_023511615.1 Leptolyngbyaceae cyanobacterium HOT.MB2.61 | reverse complement strand
CTTGCACTTTAGCAGACTTGATCCCGCTTGAAAACTAGGCACAGTAAACCTTTGCTGCTTTTTTCAGCAAGCCCTAGTTAGACACTAAAACTCCCTCCCAGCCGCCGCCAGAAGATGGCAACTCGTTCCTGCCATTGCGGCCAGTAGTAGGAAATTGTTTCTGGGTCAAACCAGAAGACTTCAGCGGGCATATTGGGAATGGCGATCGCCAGGATGGCATGTTCCAAATTCACATCATGGTCGCGGTAGCAATGGTTAACGGCTCCCCAGTAGGCGACTAGTTGCAAAGGGTAATCGTTGAGGTGATCAATGGACTGTTTGGGGCGATCGCTGGTCTTCCATTCGCACAGGCAGGGAGTGCCCTGATAACTGGCAACGCAGTCTACCTGTCCGGCATAGCCCAGGTCATAGTGAAATACGGTGCCTTCCACTAAACGCACATCTCCCACCGCTTGCAGGACGGGTTTAATACTTTCCCAGTAAGGGCGAATGTTGTCTGGACAAACCACCACTTCTCCCTGTAAGTAGCGCTCAACCTGCTTGTGGGTACCCGTTCCCCGGCGACTGGCGGCGGTGGTAATGCGGGTGGCTTCTTCCATCCCCACCCGTTGCTGCCAGCGTGCCAGGGCTTCCCGTTGTTCTGGGGAACGGGTGGCGTTGAGGATGGTGCTGACACTGGGTAGGCGGTAGCCGCGATCGTCCACGTAGTACTGCCGTCCGTTCTGCCGAACTGACTTAGCACAATAGACAGGGAGGCGAGGCAGATCGGATATCATAAACAGTTAACTAGGTAGCAGAAACTTTTCCAACAATTCTTATTTTCTCGAAGCTTTCTCTCTAGAACCTCCCCTGATCGAAGCAGCGGCAATATCACAGCTACCATCGCCCGTAATATCTATAGAGACATCTGGCATCTGGATCACCGGGAGCGTCGGTGGCATAGAAAATTCGGTTGTGTATTTGGGATTGGCTGGATTGGAAAACTGTTGCAACAACGCCCTATTTTCCTGTAGCAGGCCTGCCTCCAGTAACTTTCAGGCGCTGAGTAATGAGGGTCATACCATCGTGCCGGACGAGGACAGCAGAAATCCAACGGCTTTCACCATTGAGGGGGGCACGACCTACCTTGAAAATACCGCCCGCATTGAGCAGTTCCAGTTCAGCCGTTGTGGGATTGACAAAGCCATCTGGCTTTACGGGCTCTTCCAGGGCCGCCCCCAACAGCAAATCATTGCCCAGAGGTTCCTGCACGATCGCATCAAAATTAAACGACTGCCCCATCTTCACCTGCTCCGGCAGATTCAGGACCACATTCGGTGGGTTGTTGCCAGAGGTGAGGGCTGTTTTTTCTGCCAGAACTTCTTGCCTGACAATCTTTTGAGCTTCAAGACGCTGTCGCGATTTCAGAGTAGAGTTAATTTTCCATTCGCGATCGCCCACTTTCTGGGTGCCAGTGATTTGGGTTGTCGTTTCTGCCACAATGCCCTTTCCATCTGCTTTCCAGGAAGTAATCTGGGTCTGGTAGCGCAAATCTGGGTAACGCTTCCATAGCTGGGTCAGGGCTTGTTCCAGTGTTTGACGAGTCAAACCATCGGAATGGGTAAAGTTGGGGCTGTAATACTGCAAAACTGCCTGAACGTCGTGTTTATTTGCCGCAGCATCAATTTGAGTGACCAGATTAGTCAGTTCAGCGGGTGCTGGCTGAGGCGTTTGCGCCCTAACATTGACAGATTGGAAGGAACTGCCCAGGGAAACGGCCACTCCTACTGCAACCCAAAACATTTTCCATTGCGGCCCCCGTGCCCAGCCTGGGAGAACCATTTGCCGAAGAGGTTGGTGGGTTAGAGGTTCATGCATAGTACTGGCAAAGTAAAGAACAGGAGGACGCATTCAGAATGCGGTTTGCAATTTATCATCTATAGGTTAACCTGACAGTTCATGCCAGGTCACTGAAAAAGATTAAGAGCGAATAAATGAGTGACCTGATCTTACTCTGAACTGATAGTTCCGGAGTTGCACCTGTGACACCCACTCGACTACTAATTGCTGCCAGCGGGACAGGAGGGCACGTGTTTCCTGCGATCGCCCTCGCCGAGCAACTACCCAACTATGAAATTGAATGGTTGGGTGTACCCGATCGCCTGGAAACTCAACTGGTTCCATCCCAATATCCCCTCCACACTGTTAGCGCAGAGGGCTTTCAGAAGCGGGGGCTGGCAGCAGTGAAGGTTTTGCTGAAACTCCCTGGCTCCATCTGGCAGGTGCGGAAATTAATTCGACAGAGAAAATTTGATGGGGTATTCACCACAGGTGGATACATTGCTGCACCTGCCGTGCTTGCCGCCCGCTCCCTCGGTTTGCCTGTGATTCTGCATGAATCCAATGCCCTGCCGGGGAAGGTTACGCGCCTGCTGGGTCCCTGGTGCAGCACCGTGGCACTTGGGTTTGAAGCAGCAGCGGCCTATCTGCCCCGCGCTAAAACAGTTGTCGTTGGCACTCCCGTCCGGGTCCAGTTTCTGGCAGATAGCAGCCTCGACCTGCCTGATTTGCCGATTCCAGTCGATGTCCCTTTGCTGGCGGTGGTGGGCGGTAGCCAGGGAGCGGTGGCGGTTAACAAACTGGTGCGATCCTGTGCCCCTGCCTGGTTAGAAGCAGGCATCTGGATAGTTCATCAAACGGGAGAGAGTGACCCAGAGGCCAATAGCCTCCAGCATCCCCACTACTTTCCACTGCCGTTTTACAGTCACATGGCAGGGTTATTTCGCCGCGCCGATTTAGTCATCAGCCGTGCCGGGGCCGGAACTTTGACCGAACTGGCGATCGCCCATACCCCCTCCATCCTCATCCCCTACCCCTTCGCTGCCGAAGATCACCAGACCTACAACGCAAAGGTCTTCGCCGAGGCCGGTGCCGCCTTACTGTTTCAGCAATCAGACCTGACTCCAGAAGTGCTGAAAAGCGAAGTTCTACGCCTGCTCAAAGACCCCGTGCTGGATTCCAGCGGCAAAACACCTCTAAAAGCTATGGCAGAAAGGGCAGCTAGGCTGGCAGTACCGGACAGTGCCCATCAGTTAGCAGCGTTAATAAATCAAATATTGACCCGTTGATTAGGCGAAAGAATTGCTGAGAGAGGTGACAGGCGACGGTCAACAGGCAAGAGGGTGAGGAGGTGATAAGTGTTGAGTTCTAAACTCTGAGTTATCCCAAATACCTGATTTTAGACCTCAACCTTTAGTCCCTAGTACTCTGTCAAATTGAATTTGACAGTTAGCGAATACCCAGGAAGTTGATGGGAGTTAAATTTTGAGGGTCTGC
>JAIMBL010000345.1 GCA_023511615.1 Leptolyngbyaceae cyanobacterium HOT.MB2.61 | reverse complement strand
GATCAAAAAGACGATTCAGCTGCTCACCAGGACGCTGCTTAATTCTTCTTCATACACCAGATTTGACAATAACTCCAAATTAAGTCCGGAGATCTGGGGTGTTATCTGTCATATCCGATGGTTAATTCTGGAAATCTGGGGTGTTATCCAGCACAAGTCACGGATAACATCCTCAATCCCGAAGTTATCCAGCATCTATAACTATGCTAGAACCCCAACCCCCTCAACTGCTAGACCAAGTTAGACAATCCCTGCGACTCAGACACTTCAGTCTCAAAACTGAGAAATCCTATGTTCACTACATTCGCGATTTCATCTTGTTTCACAACAAGCGGCATCCGAAGGAAATGGGGGCGGATGAAATCAGAGCTTATCTATCCCATCTGGCGATCAAGCGAAATGTTACGGCATCAACTCAGACGATAGCCTTGAGTGCTTTGCTATTTCTCTATCGCCATGTTTTGCAGATTGAGCTGCCATACATTGATGAGATTGAGCGGACCAGACAACCTGCAAGACTGCCCGTAGTCCTTACCCGATGAGAGGTCAAGCAAATTTTGCTCTATTTGGAAGGAGTCAATCATCTGATTGTCCCTTTGTTGTAGGGCAGCGGTATGCGGTTAACGGAATGCTTGCGGCTACGGGTTAAGGACATTGATTTTGAGTATCGACAGATTCTCGTGCGAGATGGCAAGGGCAATAAGGAATGACAATCCATATTCAAGATTTCTCACAAAATATTCAAGACGCAACCTTCCAAGTTGTGTCATCTACCCACTCCTCCAAGCCAGAGCCGCTCCCACCAGGGAAGCCATTGGGCTTGAATTTGCGGCAGTTTTTTGCGAATGTCTCGAATATTCCATCCCGTCAGGTTTGCCAGCGTTTGGGCTTCTTTCTCCAATCGGCGGGGCAGCGATCGCACGTACTTTCGACCAGCGGGACAGTCCATTTTTCCTGTAAAGGCATGGCGCAGAACGTACCGCCCCTGAAAAAGTTCGCGGTTGCCCGTCTCCTGAAACATCAGGTCTTCCGGGAACTTGTCACGGGTATAGCGCACATGCAGACGAGTGATGAAAACGCTACCAGAGGGTCGGGGTGGCATGATGATTCGGTTGGGCATGGTTTCTGACAGTGCAGGATTATCTAACCAGAAAACGCCCGCCTGACGCAGTTCCTCTAGGGTCAGCGGTTCGGCAGAGCAGGGATCGCAGCTTGCCATATCCCAGGCATATTCCATGAAGGCCACTTTGCGATCTTCTCGCTTGTAAGCCGTCTCAAACATGGCTTTGTAGAAGTCGCTAAACTCATTTTTGACGAATACTGGAATTTCAGAACCAGAGGGAACTTTCACCGTTCGGTAGTTAGTCACTTCCGCCTGCCCATTCGGAGTTAAAAGGTAGATAATCAGATCCTGGGCTGACTTTGCATTGACCATCCCCAACCGAATTGGCAACATGAATCGGGGTGATTCATAACTAATCTGAATTGGACGCAAGGACTGATACCCCGCCTGATCAAACTCTTTCAGGTTGACTTTAGCCACAAAGAACTTCAGCTTTTGCCGGATGTAGGGTTTGAGTAAATCCCTGGCTCCTTTTGGAATTTTGTAGCCGTTCTGAATCAGCCAGGTTTCCAATCCACTCGACTCCCTGGCACTCAGAATCAGGATGTCGTATTCGCCAACGGTGTATCGGGCTTCAACAGTGACGCCAAGGGATTCGTTGCTGAAGCCCCGTGGTGAGGCTCCAGCCGCTGGAAAAGGAGCTTGCATTACGCGATCTTCTGCAAGGTAGTTGTTCCTAGCACAGGGATTGGAGTCAAAGTATTCAACTAATCTGGGCGCACTAAACGCATCTAAGCGTTCAATAATCTTTGGTTCAGCGACTTTAATTTGTTCCTTTTTCAACACCACCGGCACCGGAACCACGATCGCAAAATCTTTCACTTCCCCCTGGTAATCATTGGCCATCGTCAGGACAGTGCGGTTGCCAGCGCGGGCGATCGCCACCTGGGATGCCTGGTTATACAGTTTAGAATCGGCTTTTGCAACGTAAAACCCACAAAACGCCCAGGCTTTTGGCGCAATGACGAAACTGGTGAAGCACACAAGCAGGAAAGTTAGAACGATTCGTAGAAGTTTCATATTCTGTTCTCTAAAGAATTTTGTCAGGAAACGAACGGGGTAGAAGTGACAGGGGGCGTGCCAACCCCTACCGCTTTTGAGGTAGCCCCAGAAGGGCGAGAAGAACTCCATGAGAATCGATCCGCCGGAAAGATAAAGTCCAGCAGCGGCGTCAGGGGGGCCAGGGCGAAAAGAGCCCAGAAAACGGCAGTGGGGATGAAGAAAACATTCCGCAAGATGAAGGTGAGGAGGGCGATCGCAATCGCCCACAGCAGCCGCCCTACACGGGCATTGGGAATGGTGCGTGGGTCGGTAATCATAAACAGGGCAAACAGCAGCAGTGAGCCACTCATCAACCGATGGGCCCACACATCCCACGTCCAACCAAGCCAGACATTACGGATTGCTTCTAACCCGGCGTAGGCTCCCAGAAAAGCAACGGTTGTATCCCACCGTCCAACCTTCCGCAACACCACCCCACCCGTTCCTAAAAACAACAGAACATACCATCCCTCTTCCCCCCACTGCCCCGGAGATACCCAGGCATCCCGTGTGAGAAGCAGTGCCGCAATGATTCCGAAATTGGCGGGATTGAACAGATGTTTACCCCGCACCCGCAGCAGAAACTTACTCAGAATCGCCAGCGTCCCCGCCAGGATGACCGTACTGTAATGATCAGTCCGCAGCAGGAGACTGAGTCCGAGGGAGGTGATCAGGGCACTGGGGAGAGAAGCACCAGGGGCAGGGGGAACAGGAGATTCCAAATGCTCTGTCGCCTGTTGCCCGTCGCCCATTGCCTGCCTCCAACCCCTCCACGACCCGCAGCCAATGATCCATCCCATCCCCCACTGCGTTAATAAACAGGTAGCAATCAGCACCCCAACCATCTCCGGGTGAAGAGTCCAATCCCGCGTACCAATTCCTAACAGTAGAAACAGCCCCAGGAAAAGGATCTGATAAAACCGGGCATCCTTGAGCAGCATGGAAAAACCTCTGCACAGTTGATTGGTTGGATGCAATTATGACGGGTTTCCATACGGAAATCTGCGGTTGTTGCAGTTTTCGTAACGGTGTATTTGACAGGGTAATGATGAGCGGCTCTAGCCACCATCACTAACAACTCAAAAAATCATTAAGTAAGCAGTCATAATTAACTGTAAGAAGAGGAAGCGGTGGCTGCTCCCCCAGGTAGGGGGTTTCACCCCCTCTGCCCCCAAAATTATCTTCAATTTAATTGCGTCTAGTTACTT
>JAIMBL010000344.1 GCA_023511615.1 Leptolyngbyaceae cyanobacterium HOT.MB2.61 | reverse complement strand
ATCACTCTATCTAGCCTAGCGATTTCACGCAGGTGGAGATGGAAAAGTTATGCAACTTATTTTTGTAAGGTTCCTTACCAGATTTGGCACTATACCAATACAAAATGAGGATGAGCATCATTAGAGGTGTTATCTAGAAGGCAGCTTGAAGGAGGGCATCAAGAATGAAATCGAACGAGGTCAGGGATTGCGCTTGTTCGGGACTCAGGTGTGCTAATTCAAACTCAACCCGCTGTAACACCTATCGCGCCAGGGCTGTGGAAAAAGCTGTGGAAAACACTGAATCATTTCAATCCGTCGGACAAGTTTAAGCAGGGAGTTCAGAAATTCCCACAAAATTAGAAATCTTATCTATACAACAGGAGATACTTAGTATAAACCGATGCCCGAAATCTCCGATCTTTGTAAAGTTTTAAGGATCTTTCGAAAGACTTTCCTGTCAGGGCTTCTCTTTTCAGAAAGAACGTTCAGAGCCCCAAAAACACAACGGTGTAACCAGTCGGAAGGTAAACAAAACAACGATGCTCCGCAGTGTGACCAATCTGGTACAGAGCCTCCTTATACAGCGAATTACCCATCTGTCAGCCGAGTCGGGAGGGTGCCCCACGTCAACAAGTGGCTTTGCAGATAACAATCCGCTGTAGCTTTCTCCTGGCAAGAGAAAGCAGGAGCTAAAAACGCTTAGCCGTGAGACACAACCAATCCTGGATCAATGGGAAGACCCTATCTCGACCGCCTTCGGGATTTGCAGATAGGTGCCTCTCACAGTGAATCCTGTCTGACGCTACAGGCATCGGGTCTGTCAGTCCTTTCTGGCCTGGAAACCGCTGGGGTTTTGTGGGCGGCACGCGCTATCACGCTTCAGGAGAAAAATCAATGAAACTTAGACGGTGCCTTCTTACGGCAGCGGCAGCGACGGCTGCGCTTCAAGGCATGACTTCCATGCCAGCTCAGGCGGCAAATATTTTTGGTACTTCTGGCATTCAGTTTGATGCCGACACGATTGTTGACTTTGGCTTTGCATTTTCTAATAACCAATTTCGCTCAACCCTATACGTCGCCGAGCAACAGGGGGCATCCACCACCCGTGTGGCTACCCTTTTCGAGGAAACTCGACGATCCAACAATGAAACCACGCCTCCCAACTGGATAGCGACCTGCGGTGCTGGCGGCGCGGTTGCTAACTGTTCCAGTCAGTTCACATTCCGGGCTGGGGTGCTTTATACCCTGGAACTCTTCAGTGAAGCCCTGGAAGAGCCAGTTAATGGCCCCCGTGTTCCTAGCATGTTTTCGACCAGCGCTTTGAATGGAGGAACGCAACGAGCTCTGTTTGGCTCCCTCGGTTCAGCCGGGGAGGGAGTCCCCTTCCCTAACCCAGGCAACTTTACCTCGGCCAATCCTTTTGCAGGCATTGTTGCCCTCGCCTTTGAGGATGGAGCTTACCGCTCTGAACCTGAGGACTTTGACTTTAATGATTTCTACGTTTTTGCATCGGCCAGATTGGCACCGAGACCAGTCCCCACTCCTCCTGTAATGGGCGGACTAATGCTGGTCGGGGCGATCGCCTATTTCAACCACCGGCGTCAAAATGCCCAGAAACAGAAGATCTGATTTCTGATTCAAAATACTGGACACGAAGCAAATTCTAAGTGCTATTGCTTAAATTCGCTAGGGTAGGCAATGTGCCTACCCTACTTTAGCTTCTGGCCCCTGGCTTCTGAAAACCTTGATCTGTAGCTGTCGCCGAGTTGCCTGGTAGAGCTTGGCCTAAATCAACCGACCATTCCCGACCTCCATTCTCGACTCCCCATTCCCTTCCAATAGTTGCCAAACTTACGCCAAAGAGTACTAGAACCTTTCATTCTCAGGTCTGGCAACGGTTCCAGCTCCAGGGTCTTTGAGGAAGAGGTTTCTGGCAGCGTCATTTTGATAAACGCAGTCAATCTGGGGTGAGCTTTCGAGGGTGCCAGTGAAGCCGAAGGTGTTCATTCGCTGGCGGCAGGACCGCACTTGTTCTGAGTTCACCAGACCACGCTGTTCTAAGACGGCGAAGTTATTGTGGCGTAAAACGCAGCCGGGGCGAGTGGTTGGCTGAGAAACAAAGACGTTAAGGGGGTTCAGGGTAACGAATACGCGGGTATCCATTGCGATCGCACTCGCCCCAAATTGAACGCAAAGTTCCGCATTAGGAGCCTGGGCATCCAGCGCCCCCTGAGTCACAATCTTGCCAGTTCCCCCAGTAGTAGCAACTGAGCTAAAGCCCATCCCAACACCGATTCCCAGGATAAAAACCCCTGCCAGGATTGCAAGCGATGTGGCCGTCAAGAGAGAAGGCTTCGAGGATTTCCGTTTGGGGGAGGTGTCTTGGGAATCATAGTTATCGAAATCTCTGTCGTAGTTATAGCTGGAAGACCGGGATTTGCGTTTCATAGATGCCTGTCTTACATTTCGGAAAGTACGGAACGGTTGCGATCGCCCAACTGCTGTTTGTCAAGTAATACCACAGGGGTCTAAACCACTCCTTCTCTCAGTATGCCGCTAAATTTTAAGAACCGGCTGACAGAAACAAAGCCCTGCTTAAATTACTATCATGCCCAATTCCATCACAATTTAGCAAAGGTGTACTAATCTAGCTAAGCATGATAAGTAGGTCAGTGCAATTTAACTCAGGTAAGTCAAGTTGTGTAACATCTTCTCCAGGCTTGCTTAGGCTGATTGTGCGTCAAATAATAGTGGGATAGGTTGCAATATCATGCCAACTCCAAGCTTGATCGGTTAACCCTGCTCGTTGTGCTGCAGTTGTCTTGAGGCGACTATGCTGCCAAATCCAATTGAAATCACTCACCACTAATCGTGTTGTGACTTTCGTTTGCTCCCACCTCTTGCCAACCTTGTTCTGTCGTTGATGCCATTTGCCCGTCTGTTGCCTGACAATACCGTTAGTGCATTCCAATCTCTGGGTTCTGTCTCTACCGATGGCATGGAGGATTTCAGGTGGCAATGCCCGTTGGTAGCCGCCCCAATCATCGCTGTTCCACCGCTTGCAATCGGTTTTCCCGTCGGTACTCGCAATCAATTCCCCAATCAATTCATCAGTCTGTTTTCCGGCATTGCTGAATCTGGATATGAAATAGTTGCTGTATGCTCGAAACTTCGTTTCGATTCATACTGCTTTTCAGCAACGCATGTTTTCCAACTCGTGCCGCCAGGATCAACCCACTACAATTAGCTAGACTCAACGCAATCCAACAGTCTCCGACTTCTAGGACTCTGTCAAATTGAATTTGACGGTTAGGGAATACCCAGGAAGTTGATGGGGGTTAAACTTTGAGGGTCTACGACCCGTCAAAATTTTCCTGGCGGAACACTAGTGCCCCTGGGAGGCATTGCTTCTGTTTTTTGACAAACGACCACA
>JAIMBL010000343.1 GCA_023511615.1 Leptolyngbyaceae cyanobacterium HOT.MB2.61 | reverse complement strand
GTTTCAAGATGTAACCATCAACCTTCTCAAAGCTCGTGAAATACTTTTTCAGCAAGCCCTATGTATGTGCTGAAACGCACGATCGTCAACTTCCGAGGGCGGATTGAGCAGATGCAGTCGCGCCTGGGCAGTATCACCCCGGATGCCAATGGATTAAAGCAGTTCCTCTTGCTTCACTACGGTTTTGAGTCGGATACTCCCCTCGCCCAGGTTGGGAGAGGGGTTGGGGGTGAGGGCTTCCTGATTGATTCTCATGGATCTGGAGCCCCAAGGCTCGCCCAGTTTGGGAGAGGGGCTGGGGATGAGGGCTGGCTAGACGATCGAGAAACCTACGATGAAGACGATGAAGACGACGATGATGAAGACACGGTCGCCGAGCAGCAAGAAAAACGGCAACAGCTTCGTCGCACGATAGAACTCGCGATCGCGCGTTTACAGTCCAATCCGACTGAGGCTCGTCGAATTTACAACCGAATGTGGTCAGCCTGTGACAGCGACTTGATGCAATTGCAAGAGATTCAAGATCTGCTGGCTGATGAATTCGTCAAAGACCACAAACGGGAACAAGTAACTGCGACGGTGCGAGAACTGGTGAGCCAGGGACATAAGGTGTTGCTCATTTCCACCTTCTCAGACACGGTTCTCGATTACTACCGCTACATGGCTCAAGACTCCACCATTGAGAGTCAGGGGATTGGCATGGCGATCGGGGGCACCAAACGCTACTTCCCTGATTCGGATGGCCGTGCTGTTCAAGTCGCGCCCCATAATGTCGTAAAAGCGGGGCGGCAACGTACAGGCATTAAGCGTTCAGAGCTTTTCCGGTTGTTTGCTCCACTGGCAAGCTGTCGCAGTTCAGGTGTTGGTGTAGCCTCTCCAGCGGAGACTCGCCCTAGCGCAGATGCAGAAATTCAAGTGCTGATTGGTTCAGAAACCCTGTCTGTTGGGCAAAATCTTCAGGAGGCTGACTATCTAATCAACATCGACTTGCCCTGGAATCCCATGACGCTGGAACAGCGCATTGGACGAATCGACCGACCTAAACAGCACCAGGCTGAAAACACCTACATCTACTACGCCAACAGCGAAAGTCAGTTATTGCGCCAGGCTAGCCGTCTTGCCAATCTTAACAAGAAGCTAATTGGAGCAGATGTCGCTAATCAAGAGGTCACTTTGCGGGATGTGCCAAACGTGAATGAGCTGGGGGCTTCCATTTATGGCGACACTCTATTCGATGACACGATCCTGCCAGGGTATGTAGACTTTATTCGGAATCTGGTTGCGACCAGGCGGCAGACCCAGGAAAGTTTTCAGGAAATGCTGTATCGTCAGCAAGAAACCTCACGCGATCTCTACACCCAGCAAGAGATCCTCTTCTCTGAGGACATTAGCCAACGGCTCAAGGCTTTAGGTGATGATTACCCAGCGAACCCGATTACTTTAGGCAGACGTACAGGTGAGAAAAAAGCCATCCCCATGTCTAGAACACGACCAATAGCGCTCTGTTGTATTTCGCTATACATTTTCCACTATGGATCCGGAAGAGCCAGAGCGATGTGGATAAGGATGCTGAAGAGCCGGATCACCTGAGCTCGCCGGAAGAATGGCTGCAGATCGCGATGGCGATTTAGTAGATTAGTAGACCTGGCAATCACCTTGCGTAGCAGTGTTTCACTGCTACGCAAAACAATTTGTCTTCAAAGTATCGTTCATTTCTCCAAATCTTTGGAGGCATCTCTCAAGAAGTGACAAAATGCTTCAACATCAGACCTGAATTCTGTATAGCTACCTCCCAGCTTTTCAGTCAAAGTTACGACTCTCTCTGGTTGTAAGTCAAAGGTGTAAACATTTCTGACAACATGGCGAAAGGCTCGATATTCATCGATTTTTTGGCGAGTAGTTGCTCGAATGACTGGCGGACGTAGATCTGGCAACTCAGCTGACATTTGTTGGAGTAAACGACGATGCCAATCCGTCCCAGATGGAATTGCGTCATCTAGCTGGTGAGCAATTTCTTCGAGACACCGTTCAACTCCAGTGTAAAAGCTATGTAGATTGAGAGCTAAAGTTCCGATATAGTCGTTGTCTTGAGTTGTTCTGTACTTCTGTAATAATTGCTGGCTACGGTCAACGACCTGCTGAAGCTCGGCTAAAAATTGTTGTAGCTGACCAACCAAAACAGCATAGCGAGGAGTCATAATTCAACCCCTGCCTGAATTGCCTGTCGAATAAGGGGTTTAGCCTGTTCTATCTCGACCAGGTCGATCGCAAATTCAGGATCAAGGTCCAACAATTCGGACAAAGTACGGAAATAATCATCGGGTGATAATCCCCATACTGCTAAATCAATATCTGATCGATCATGCACCTTTTTAGCTTCAAGCATTGAGCCAAACAAAATCACCTTAGAAGCGCCCCAACGTGATTTCAGGATCTGAGCCGCTTGACGGGCTACCTCCCAGCCTCTCTGCTGCTTCTGTAACTGGGCCTCCTGCTGATGTTTCAACTTTTGCTGAAGTCCAGCCCGATAACGCCTTAATTGGTCGGAAGAGAGTTGCATGAGATACTGTGCCGCTTAGAAGGTGCTAATTCCCGAGGGTTGATCTGGTCATTATTTTACCGTGACTGACGGCTGCCGTGAGGACAGTTACCCGTTAAGCTGATTACGCCCGCTTCAGTGTTTCTGAGGGCTGTTCACCAAACATGGTTTTGTCATATCTAGCAAAATGTCCAGATCTCCAGAAACCATACTGTTGGGCGATCGCTGTCACACTGGTGGTTTCTGGGTCGGCGGCTTTGAGTGAGCAGCGAACACGTTGCAATCGCTGGATTTTCAAGTACTCCATGGGGCTAATCCCAAACATCTCCTGAAATCCCTAGAACAGCGGTCTTTCGCTGACATGGAGAGACTGGCACAGCTCTTTCAATGTTAGATGTTGATCATTAACCGCCGTTCTTCCGGATCTTCCAGTTGCCAGTGCTGAGATAAATCTTCAAGCAATCGCATCGTCCTTCCCCATTTCCTATCTGCATCCATTCTAAGGACGATCGCCCTGCTCCAATTGCTCTACCCCAAATGCCCAACTCTTAAAGTTTGTCGAAGCTGCTCTCTCTATCTCTATGAAGTTCTCTGTTCTACGCCGACAATACTTCAATCCTGCCACGACCCCCGAAGACCTCAGTGCTGGACTGGTGCTGGGCATCCAGAGCATCCCTGACGGACTGGCCACTGGCTTGCTTGTCCTAACGCTCTTTAATTTCTCTTATGAGGGAAGAATAAAGAAAAGTGTAGCGACCCCTTAGTAGGACTATGATTGAGCCTAGAGTGCCTGCACCTACTATCGAATTGTCGATGGTTACTGTGAATAGTGTCGGTATTTATTCCCAGAAGTACGAATCTGGTTGACTGACGGTAGTACTTTTTCGTAAAGGATAAAGGAAAAGAATAATACTTCTACGCTGCTACCCTTATGTCATCTATCCCTGCG
>JAIMBL010000342.1 GCA_023511615.1 Leptolyngbyaceae cyanobacterium HOT.MB2.61 | reverse complement strand
CCTCCACCCCCAAAACCATCTTTAATTTAATTGCACCCAGCTACTTATTAAGTCATTAAGAAATAATGATTAAAAGTTAAAGTTTAGTAAAAAACACGTTGCTCTTTTTACCAGATCGGCAGGATACTTTTTTCAATCCTGTAGTGTCACAGGCAATTTCTTGCAATTTCTTGCTAAAAAATAGCTCTTTTGTAGAAAAAGTGCTGAATTCAAGCTCAAGTTTTATCCAAGAAATTTCACCCGGTTGTCAGTTTGTTTCCCTGATTGATTTTTTCACAGAATGAATAATAATAATGATAAACTTCTCACCCCCTACCTCGGCTTCAAGTCAATCTTTGGTTGCGAAAAGTTTCCGCTTTGACTCCAACCACTCCTCCAATGCATTCACCTCCAGTAAGCCTCGTGCATCTAATCTGCATTCACTGGCAGCCTTGTGGGCACGAAAATATGTGGTTTCGTTGAAGAGCCGGGATGAGGCAGAGAAGCTCAGACATAGCAGAAGCCTGGTAGATGTATCTTCAAGGGAAGGGCGCATTAACACGGCCAAAAATTTGATGCAGAGTTTGAGTCTGGCGAGCGCTCAAGCCTGGTCAAAGACTGAAGTCCTTTTAGCAGGAGAGATTCAGCGGCATGGAATCAATCCGCAACTGATTGACCCCTGGCAGATTGCAGCAGATTCCCATCAACTGTTTCAAAAATGTTTGGATGCCTACGGCGATCGCATCACTCCCCGGCGACTATCTGTCATGGTTGGAGAAGACTTTGGACGCATCCGCCAAAAGTATACCGCCAGTGACCCACGCACCCTTGGCTTTGTCAGTATGCAGTTTCACTACACCGGAGTGGTTTTGCTGGAGCAGCTTTCTCCGGGTGAGCAGGCCTTGTTTGCCCCTTACTTAAAGGTGATGGATGATCACCTCTATATGCCCCTGAAAGCCGCCTACGAAGCAGCCGCCAACTACGAGATGGGCTCTCCGGTTTTGATAGCTGTTCAAAAACTGTTGCCAGTCAGCACCCGCCTTGCCCACGCTGTTTGCAATCAAGTTTGTCGCCTGCGCCCCAGCTATGCCAGCTATAGCGGCAACCTCAGCTCACCCACGGTGCAAGTTTCCAGCATCCGGGATGTGGAAATGTTTCAGGTTTATCTCTGCCTGTGCGTGTTGGAAAACAGTATCCGCTCCGTACAGCGGGAACTGTTTCCTCTTTGTGTGATGCTTTATCCCCGCCTGGGCGTTAGTTGGGAACTGGTTCAGGAAATGCTACGCATTATGGGCTGGGAAATGCACGAACGTCTTTCCCCGGAGCAACTTGCGGTGTTTTATCCCTATCTCAAGGCGTTAACCGAAATGTTTTCCTTAGAAATCTTTCAGGAGAACGCTAAATAGGCACTGTTAGCGGCTCTCCTGAGAGTTTGGTGACAAGCGTCGCTTATTGCCAAAACAAAATCAATATTTCGGGGATTTTGTTTGAGATGAAAGAGTCGCTTACGCTACTCTTTCACCGGTGAGCCGGGAGAACCTGTTAGCCTTTCCAGCGAAGCACCACCACCTCTTCGCGCAACTGTTCCCTGGTGGCAGTTGCTGTTCTGGTGCGAAACAGGTCAATACTCATGACTTCGTAGCCAAGGGACTGGGCAATGTCTGCCAGCAGGGTGCCTGTACGAATCAGGATGCGAAAGTACGATGCCTGATCGCCCACCACATAGGCAAGTTTTGCCCCCGGACGCAAGACTGGCCGCAACTCTGCCAGATGTCGTGCCATACCACCAAAATAAAGCCTGGTGGCCCTGGCATAGAGACGTTCAAAACCACTGGTTTTGCCCAGTTCAATGCGCCGCGCTTCGATCGCCGCCGCAATCCGTTGAATTTCTGCGTGGTGAGCAACCCACTGGTCATCGGTATCAATCTTGTAAACGTTGCGGGTGTTAGAACGCACCAGCCCTTGCTTGAGGGCACGCAACTCCTCCTTGCTGCGAATGAAGCCCAGTAACACCGACTCTAAGCGGGTAGTTCGAGTGTAATCTTTCTCGTTGGGGTAGGGGGGCGACGTGATCACCGCGTCAACTGAACCCGGTTCCAGTACTCGATGAAGTTGGCGGGCATCGGCCTGGTGGACAATCGCACTGACATTGGGGAGACTTTGCAAAGATTTCAGATCACGGGCGATCGCCCTTACCCCTTCTATCCACACTTCTACCACGGGTGCATCCGTTCTGGTTCGCCCAACTCCGACTTCAGGACCAAAATACAGATTGCCGATTGAAGTAATCAGTGCTTTGGCGAGAGCCAGCCGTTCATGGGCATCATACTCCGGGTTAGCATTCTGTCTCAGGTGTTTCAGCAATACCAGGGTTTTGTGCAGAGGCAGGGGGCTGATGGAGCCTTTCAAAATCAGCTTTGCCTGCTCGTAAGGAAGCTGTTGCAATAGGACTGGTGGACACCGTTCAAGCAGAGGTAGCGCTAACAATCCTTCGATTCCCGTAGCGGCTAATTCAGCACAGGTTGCCGCAGCGACTTGGCCCGCATGTTGCATCAATCCTTCAGGATCAGGCAGCCAGCACACCTTAGCCTGGCTGGCAAAGTAAGCCATTGGGTTTGCCTCAACCCCCACACTGGGAATGCCAAGTTTTTTACATTCCACTAGCGTAGTACCTGTTCCACAAAAAGGGTCAAGGACTCGCTGGCGATCGCCCACTCCAAACCGATTCAGATAATCACGCACCAGATGGGGCGGAAAGGAGAGGACAAACCGATACCAGTCATGGGCGGGGCGATCGCTGGCAGATAACTGGTTAATTTCAGTACGATAGCAGCTTTGTTTACGCGGATCGGCGGGTAGGGGGGCTTCCAGGGACGGCACACTAGTCTTTGGTAATCAGGTTAACTCAAGGCATAGTGTATCCCGATTTCTGGAAGCTGCTTAGCTCTTTGTCCCCGCTCCGTTAACCATACGCACCTGAGGAGAACCGGACAGAACAGCAATCATCCCCGTCCGTTCTGTCTCTAACTTCGTATCAGTCAACAAATCCACTACTGGAACTCCCACAATGGTTTCAATTAGCTCCTTGAGTTGGGGCTGCATCACTTCACTGATGTCTGAGTGAATTTGCTCGACCAAATCCTCTTTACCGTTATTAGCTAGAAGTTGCTCTGGCTGAGTGACAGCATTCTCTAACACAATTGCGATTTTTTCATCAAAAATTTGACAATCAACGTTTCCAAGTCGATGCCCAAGTCGATTCCGGTACAGCGCCTGGATTCTCTGAGAAAGTGTCCGTTCCAATTGACCGCGAGTTGGTGTGGAATCCGTCATAGAAGTGCCATTAAAAATATTTGATGATGAACATTTAAACTTTGACAAAGGTCAATGGTTATCTATCTTGAGGAGAATTTTAGATCTTCCACCCGAAGGAATGTTTTAGCTCCATCAAGTTCTGTGGCCGAACAAACTTTTCCCCACAACAACGTTCACAAACGTTCACAAATAGGTTGTGAACAAGGGGGTGTGGGGGCCTACCC
>JAIMBL010000341.1 GCA_023511615.1 Leptolyngbyaceae cyanobacterium HOT.MB2.61 | reverse complement strand
ATATTTTAGGGATTCTGTTTTAGATGAAAGATTAGCTTACGCTACTCTTTCACCGCCAAGCCGGAAGAAGCCGTTTTCATTACTTTTCGTTACTTCGTTACTTTTCGTTACTAATGTTTTCTTTTCAGGTTGGCGGTTAAACTCTGGGATTGCGGAAGCAGCGATATACTGACAAGTATCTGCTCCAAAGACTTGAGGGTGTCAGCTTGTTACCGGATGACCTGGCGAAGAAATCGTCTGTGGCTGCCTGTCCAGTTCCGCCTGAACAGATGCCCCTCAATGAATACCGGGAGTTGAATGAGTCCTGGTTCTTTCGCTGGGCCACACTGGATTTATTTCCCTACCTCAGAAAATTGGGTTGGGTCTGGTTGTGGAGCTGGGCGATCGCCGGTCCAGTCGCTGCTGCCAGTTTTCCTCTCACCAAGGACCCGTTACATTTCTTGCTGATGGGTGCAGGAGGAGCCAGTCTATTCCTTTCCCTGGTGCTCCTGCGGCTCTACCTGGGATGGGCATACATTAGTTCCCGCCTCTCGGATGCTACCGTCTTCTATGAAGAATCGGGTTGGTATGACGGTCAAACCTGGTCTAAACCTCTGGAAGTACTGACCCAGGATCGGTTGGTGGTGACTTATCAGGTTCAGCCGCTCTTGAAACGCCTGAAAAAGACGCTCGCCATCCTGGCACTGATCCTGTTGAGCGGTGGGTTGGTTTGGGTCTGGTTGTAAAAGACGCAAAACTTTTCTCTCCACAGTGCCCTTCTGGTGTTAGAGTCTTACCCATGATTGTGAAGAATTCAACCCAGTGGGTTACGCTGGCGCTAACCCTTTTAATGGCCACGAAATTGAATGACTAGGGGAAGACGTGTACAAGCCGCAGAACTGGAAGTCAGGCTACTGCGCGAAGGAATCATCGAATCGAGGCATCACGTTCAGGCTGTGATTTGCGACAGTCGTGGGCGGACGCTGCTGGTAGCTGGCAATGCAGAAACAGCAACATTTGTCCGCTCAGGGTTGAAACCCTTTCAAGCCCTGGCGGTCACCACCACTGGCACGTTAGAGCGCTACGGATTGAGCGATCGCGACCTGGCGATTATCTGTAGCTCCCATAAGGGGAAAATTGAGCAAGTGCGTCAGGTGTTTAACGTCCTCTGGCGTAGCGATGTCGATCCCTCCCATTTGCAGTGCCCGGTTCCCCCTGGTAAGCGCAGCCCGCTGGAGTACAACTGCTCCGGCAAACACGCCGGGATGCTGGCCGTCTGTCATCAGTGCAACTGGTCCTTAAACAATTACTTACAGCGCAGTCACCCGGTTCAGCAGTTGATTATTCACAAAGTGGCTGAGCTTCTGCGGATGCCCGCAGAGGAATTCATCAGTGCGCGGGATGACTGCGGGGCTCCCACCTACTTTTTGCAGTTGGGTCAAATTGCTTCGCTCTATGCCCTGCTTGCGGCCAGCGAAAACCTGGATATGGAGCGCATTGTGCGAGCCATGATTCACCATCCGGCGATGGTAGCGGGTGATGGCGAATTTGACACAGAACTGATGCGGCTTACCCAGGGAGAGCTGGTCAGCAAAGCAGGAGCCGAAGGAGTTCAATGCATTGGACGGCTGGGTGAAGGAATGGGACTAGCGATTAAGGTGATGGATGGGGCCAAACGAGCCAAACATGCCGTTGCCATTCACCTGCTAAAACAGATGGGCTGGATTACCCCCTCCGTCTCAGAAACGTTGGCGGAGAAATTTATGACCCTCAGCAACGTGACTCGGCTAGAAGTATCAGGGGAACTTTCCATGCTGTGATTAGAACCTCACGCTAGCCTAGAAGGGAGAACCTGATTTCGATTCAAGTCTCTTTTTCCAGACGCTACCCGATGAAATTTACCCCTTTCTTTGCCTTAATCCTGATCCCATTTCCAGGGGGCCAGCCTGCTTCTGCTCAGGCACCGCCACCTCCTTTGCGTCTGACTCCTGCCCAAATTCAACGAACTTCGAGTGGGTTGTATCGCTTCAGTTCTCAGGATTTCTTTAACCGGGGCCAGCGGCGGCTGGAAGAGGAAATCCAGATCTTGACTCAGAGACGCCAGTTTCTGACAGAAGGTATTCTGAAGATTGACCAGAAGACTTTGAAGAGAATCTATGCAAGCCGTGAGAGGCAAGAAGAACCCTCCGATACCCTTGAGGATAGAACGTTTCACTTCCACCCAACGATAAACCTCGGAGGCTGGTATAAAGATACTCGCAATTGACCTGGGAAAATTCAGGAGCGTGGCTTGTTTGTTTGATACCGTAACCAACCAAGTCGAATACGAAACGATCGCCATGCCAGGCAGGCAACCTTTGCACTTTGTAATCAGCAAACATCATGCAAGCATAAATCGCAGGCATTGTGATTTCTTCGTCCCTTATTTTCTTAGATAACCTTTTAGCAATTGAAAATGAGACTGCACAGATCACTGTAGCTCCTAGAAAAATGGCTGGAAATGATTCAGCAATTACTCTTGTATCTTTCAATGGAACTCTGACCAGCGCTAGCCTCTCTACCCCTGGTATGAAAAGTGCTTTTGCCATTTGCTTCTATAGGTAGATGCTCATTTGTAGTGATCTCAATGAATCTTTTAGTAACAAATTGATTGAAGGCTGATTCAATTCAGCACAACCATTAAGACTACATTGTGTTGATTTCCATTGAGGCAAAGTCATGCTGAATGCACTAATTTATTTCCTGGCGGATATTGAGAGCGTTCACAAAGGTTCTGCTATCTCATTAGGATTAATTTTTGTGATTGGTTTTATCGCAGCGGCTGGAATCGGTTCCGTTGCCTGGTATAACTCAAAGCGCCCTCTGGGATGGGAGGATAAAGAGCGCCCTGACATTGTTCCAGATATCGATAACTAACGGTTACGCCTGCTTTGACCCTGTTAAGTGAAAGTGAGCTTAGGAGTTTATTATGAGTTCTGAACGTGTTGAAAAAGACCAGTACGATCGCGGTATTACTCCCGCAGAAACCGCTGCCCGCAAAGAACGGGAAGGCGAAGGCTACAAAAATACTCCCGATTCTGAATCCGATCTGGATACCACGGGTGGTTATACCGTTGATCGAGAAGGCTTATTAAACAATTACGCGGTTGAGCCTGAAATGTATTACGAGGTTCCAGGCGATCGCACCCAAATCAAAGAAGCTGAAAAAGCGGCCCGTGAGCAGGAACTGCGAGACATTAACGATAACGATGAAAGCGGTCTGCTGAGCGAAGATGCGGACAAGCGCGGCAAAGGCTCGGGCATGGTATAAACGTTGCAATTATTCCTCTTAGTCCACAGAGAAACCGCACTATTTGTCCCCTCTTATTTCCTGTAAAGATCATGAGAAGGGGTTTATTGTTAGTGAGGAGTGAGGGGTGAGGAGTCTTTTCACATGGTGGGTAAACGTCATACTCAAAAGATTGAGCGCAAGTATTTAACATTACGCACAAGGATTAAACGTTTAGCTCGCAAAACGATTTGTTTCTCTAAGTCGATCTGGTTGCACGATGTGGTCATTGGCTTGT
>JAIMBL010000340.1 GCA_023511615.1 Leptolyngbyaceae cyanobacterium HOT.MB2.61 | reverse complement strand
TTGTCATCTATCATGAATCAATAGTAGATCCATTTTACATGGAAGATGTAAAAGTTATTTTCTTACAAGTCCTTACTTGATCGGCCAGCCGGGAATGGCTGTGTCAATTTGCTGCATCAACCGGATGGTTTCTTGCAGGGCAACGACAATGCGCTGGTAGTGAGTGATGTCTTCCTGGTTCAGGGTACGCCCCTTACGGTCTTTCAGCCATTTGTGGCAGACCTGGTAACCACCCACATAAAAATTCCAGACGGCCTCGGGTACGCCAGTGAAGCCGTCTCCCCGTTTGTTGATGACGACTTTGCCGCCCTCACCCCCAGCCCCTCTCCCAGAACGGGAGAGGGGAAACGAACCCTCTTGTTCCCCTTCTCCCTGCTTGGGAGAAGGGGTTAGGGGATGAGGGACATATTGGGGATGCCCAGCATCCACCACCGGATCAGGGTTGCCTTCAAATTGAGTGATCAAGGTGTCAAGCTGAGGCGACTTCATCAAGTGCAGTGCCACGAGTTCTTCCCCGTAGGCAGCAAACTGCTGGAACAGGGCAACGTTGCGGGTGAGGGGAACGCGGGGAAAATCGATTTTGAGGAATTCGGCGTAGCGACTACGGTAGGTGGGGGAGTGAAAGACAGCGTAGATGTAGTAAAAGATGGCTTCAGGGGTGGGGGTGGTACCCAGTTTGGTGGTGAGGTCTTGGAGGAATTGTTCGGAAAAGTTGGGGCGACGTTCTTGGGTAATTTCGGTGCGATCAGGGTAGAGGTGGAGGGGAAAGTGATAATTAACTTCTTTTAGGCATAAGGTATAATTTTGTACAACAAGATCTGAGCAAAAAACTTGATCATAATCTCTTGTTATCTCAATCCTAGAAGAGGTCATTAGACTTAAATTTTCATGATTAGTAATGTGTTTCATTACCTCATTCCGAGGAAGTTCAACCACATCTTGATGATGGTAGCAAGCTCTTATATCAAAAGGTCGATACAAACATTTTGTCAGATGTTTTTCCCAGTCTTGATTATTTGCTAAAGAACGACGACGAACATTAATTTTCCAGTCTCTAGTGTCAGATAAAGAATATCGTTGCGCAATGACCTCATCGGGAATTGCCAAATCCCGAAACTCAGCAATACGGCTTCTTAGTTTTTCTGCATCAAAGCCAATCACAAAGTGATCTCGATGGGTTTTAACCCCCGTAGAGTTAACCGGCATCACATCCGTAATCTTCCAATCCTGCTCATACTCACTCAACAAATCCGTATTTTGCGGCACCAGCAAATAAAACGGCGCTTGGAGCTTAATTTCTTGCCAGTCCGTTGACAGCACATCATGGGTTTGCAGCCAGTCATACTTGCTGTTGCGAGTGCCATACAGGTGTGCGTGGTAAATTTGGGTCATAGGGTTTTCAGTAAATGAGACAATTTTCTATAGCAATCCTAAATAAATCCAAAATGGTAACTGGATTAACACACATCATGCATTGCTAGGCAATGTAATCAGGAAACTGACTAAAGGCAGCGCTACAAACTTGTGGGGGTTTGCTCTCAAGTAGGATTGCTATCTATCAGTTCCTTCAAGGCAGTGTATAAAGCAGGGAGATCACCCTGAATTGTTTCCCAACTGATGGCTAAATCCACTTGAAAATATTTATGTATTGTAATGTTTCGCATTCCACGCATTTGTCGCCAAGGAATTTTGGGATATTGCTCCGCCACCTCTGGTAATAAACTAGCAGCCGCTTCTCCAATCACAGCTAGGCTGTAAAGGATTGCTTTAATGGTGCGACGATCTTGACTAAACTCTGCAAAATTCAACTTGGCGACCATCTGCTGAATTTCCTCGATCTCAGTTAAGATATCTCGCAATCGTGCTTGGAGACTTCTAGAAGGCACGAACTGCCTCCTTTAATACAACCTCTTTCAGATGGGGACGCAACGACTGGGGAGTTCCTAAATCAACAGAACAGTCTAAGATTTCTTCCAGATATTCCTTTAGCTCAATAAAGGTAAACAAGCCGACGGGTTTTTCAAACTCTACCAGTAAATCAACATCGCTTGCAGCATGGGCTTCATCTCGCGCCACTGAACCGAACAATAGAAGTGTGCTAACTGCAAATTTTTTAAGCTGCTCTTGATGGTTGACTAACGTTTGTATGACGATTTGGCGACTGAGCATTCAAGCTAACCTCCTATTTTTTGAGTAAAAGACACACCGAAACGCCCTGTTGAATATCAAATACATTTTCATCCTTAGAGCCATCGGGAGTCACCTCCTTCTTCTTAGTATTACCGTGTAAATCGATCACATAAATCTGATTGAAACTCTGCTCTAAACTGCGACGCATTCCCCGAAAGGTGGGATTATCCAGATAGCCATAATTGGTAATTAAGGCCAGAATGCCTTGCTGGGTTTGATCGATCCGCCACTGGCCAAAACGGATGAATTTGACGTAATCATCCAGAAGCATTTTAGGATTTTGCTCCTTCATCTCATCTTTTGGGTAGTAAGCATCTCGCACTAACTGAGTGATCCATTCACTTTTATTTGCAGAATTGACCGAATAGGGTGGATTGCCCAGCACGATCATAATTGGCTTATCGCGTTTAATCGCTGCCGCCTGATCCGACTCCTCGGCAATAAACTCTTCAAATAACGACTCTGATTTTTGCAGGGCTTCGTCTAGGGTATTCGTCAAGTACACCCTCAATCGTTTGCCGCTATCAAAGCGATAGCCCGTTTCCTCTAAAAACGATCCCAACTTGAGGTGACAAATGGCATAGGGAGCCATCAGCAACTCAAACCCAAAAATTCGGGGTAACAACCGCTCCTTCACATAACCTGACCAGGAGCAATCCTCCAACCCCTCAGTGAGTGCATCAGGGTTCTCCTGAAACCGCTGGTAAATGAGTTGGAAAATCCACAGCAAAAAGGTTCCAGTGCCGCAGGCTGGATCCAGGATCATCACCTCTGGGTCAGCTAACCCCAACGGTTTGTTAAACTTTTTCTTCAGCAAAACATCCACCGATCGCACCATGTAAGACACCACTGGTTCCGGCGTATAGTAAACCCCGCGCCGCTCCCGCATCTGGGGCTTATAGGCCGCCAAAAAGTCCTCATAGAAACGGATCACAATATCTTCACAGTTCATCTTGGCTCGGAAATCTTCCAGGATGGCATCCATCTTCGCTGCCCGCAGGATGCTGACCACCTCTGCAATTGCGTCAATCAACTCATCGGCAATCACTGGGGATTCGTCTGATTTTTCTGACCGTAGGGCAGTAGCAGTCCCTTTTGCAGTTGAACGGGCATATTCACCCACCGCCTTTGACACATCCCGAAACAACCGCCGCAAAAACGGGTTTGTCTCTAGCAGCAGTTCCCAAGCATCTTCTCGGTTAAAGTCTGTCTCCCTTCGTCTCCCCTCTGCCAGCGTGGGAGAGGGGGTAGGGTTGAGGGTATTCCGCCGCTCGTCAATCGTGTAGCTGAATACCCTAGCCGTAAATAGCCCATAGGCGGTCGAAACCATCGCCTTTCAGGATGGCCAACAGTGGTTCAATCTGCCAGCGCCAACTGTACCATGGAATCCCTTGGA
>JAIMBL010000339.1 GCA_023511615.1 Leptolyngbyaceae cyanobacterium HOT.MB2.61 | reverse complement strand
GAGGCTCTCCTGAGAGGTTGGTGATAAGCGCCGCTTATCACCAAAACAAAATCAATATTCCAGGGATTTTGTTTGAGATGAAAGAGTCGCTTAGGCCACTCTTTCACCGGCAAGCCGGGAGAACTAAATTTGACAGCGCACCAGGGGCCAGGTAGCAGATGGTATGTGGTGGTGGTAATTTGGGGTTAGGACGCCTGGCCTCCAGTCCCATCTACCCCCTGACTTTTTCCATTCGCTTTTCGCCCGCCCTTAATTTCTCGCCCTCAGCCCCTGACCCCTCTTCATTCCCTTCATGATCTTCCCTTCCTTCTCTGAATTCTCCAATCTGGCAAACCAAGGTAATTTTGTTCCTGTTTATCAGGAGTGGATAGCAGACCTGGATACACCGGTGTCGGCCTGGTATCGGGTTTGTGCAGGGCAGCCCTACAGTTTTTTGCTGGAATCAGTGGAAGGGGGCGAGAAGTTGGGGCGCTACAGCCTGCTGGGGTGCGATCCGCTCTGGATTTTGGAAGCGCGGGGAAATCAAACCACTCAAACCTTTCGGGATGGTTCGACTCAAATTTTTGGGGGAAACCCGTTTGATGCCCTGGCCCGCTGCCTGGAACCCTATCGTCCGGTTAAGCTGCTTCAGCTTCCACCGGGAATTGGAGGACTGTTTGGCTTTTGGGGATATGAACTCATCCATTGGATTGAACCCCGTGTTCCGGTTTATCCCGCTACAGAGGAGGATTTGCCGGATGGCTTGTGGATGCAGGTGGACAATTTGCTGATTTTTGACCAGGTGAAGCGCAAGATTTGGGCGATCGCCTACGCCAACCTGCGGGAGAATCCGGATCTGAAAACGGCCTATCAACAGGCGTGCGATCGCGTCACCCAACTGGTCAACAAGTTGCGATCGCCCCTATCTGAGCAGGCCCGAATGCTGGCCTGGACTCCCCCCGAAAAGACAAAGGAAGCGGAAACAGAGAGAGAATCCTCCACTCTTGCCTTTACCAGCAATACTTCTCAAGAGCAATTCTGTGCCAACGTCGAGAAAGCCAAAGACCATATTCAGGCAGGAGACATTTTCCAGGTGGTTTTGTCCCAGCGGCTAACGGCAGAATATGAAGGGGAACCCTTTGCCCTCTATCGCTCCCTGAGGTTAATTAATCCATCGCCCTACATGGCCTATTTCCACTTCGACAACTGGCAGATTATTGGCTCCAGTCCTGAAGTGATGGTGAAAGCAGAACGGCCCGACCCGGATGGGCCAATGGTAGCCATTGTGCGCCCCATCGCAGGTACCCGTCGTCGGGGCAAAACTGCTTTAGAAGATGCTGAACTGGCAGCCGATCTTTTGCAAGACCCCAAAGAAATTGCCGAGCACGTTATGCTGGTAGACCTGGGTCGAAACGATTTGGGTAGGGTTTGCGTCAATGGAACGGTCAGGGTTGATGAGTTAATGGTGATTGAGCGCTACTCCCATGTCATGCATATCGTCAGCAATGTTGTGGGAGAGCTCGCATCTGACAAAACCGCCTGGGATTTGCTAAAAGCTTCCTTTCCGGCAGGTACTGTTAGTGGTGCACCTAAAATTCGAGCTATGGAAATCATCCATGATCTGGAGCCCTGCCGCCGGGGTCCCTACTCCGGTGCCTATGGTTACTACGACTTTGAGGGACAGTTGAATACGGCGATCGCCATCCGCACAATGGTTGTCCGCTCTCAAGCAGTAGGTAAACATACGGTCAGTGTGCAGGCGGGTGCTGGGCTAGTTGCCGACTCAGTTCCTGAAAAGGAGTACGAGGAAACCCTCAATAAAGCAAGGGGAATGCTGGAAGCGATTCGCTGCCTCAGCTAATGCTTTGTAGCAGAAGCTCTCCAGTCGGTTGGATAAGTATCCATCTACCCATTTCCACGATAACTGAACAAGTTATTTCTGCCAGCCTGCACCGGGGTCTCCACCCTTGCATCCCTATCTTGAGAAGTGTTAGATTTCTTTACAATGTGGGTTGTCGCAATTCGCTTCTAATATAGGTGGGTCAATTACAAGATGGGTCAATTGATGTCAGGCAAAAAGTGTGAAAAGCATCCCAATTGGTAGCTTTAGTTCTATAGCTCTACACCAGTGGGTTAGGACATTGGAATTAAAGAGGGAGTGGGGGCTTTGCTCCTAGCCAGGGGTTCCACCCCTGCACCCCGTCCTAACCACAATGACTACCGCTATATTTCAAGATGCTGTTTGATTAAGACATAAAATTGTTGAAATGGTTTTTAGTGTTTACCCTTTGCCAGGTTTGTACAGAGTGTCGGAATTTGAATCAAATTGAGTAACTGAGTGTTAACCGAAACCAGAAATCCTGATCTCCCCTGCTTGCGTCCTACTCAGCGTGATACCTTAATGGATGGCATAAAAATTCTGACATCACAAAACAGAAGCAAAATGCTTACTTCCAACCCTGCTGGGATGACGAAGAATCCGCAAAGTAGCCGTTTAACTCCGGGCTTTCTGCAATTTGGCACGAAAGGTCAAGTGAAGGGGGCAACCATGAGAATGTCTTCGACAACAGGTTTAGGCGTTGCTGAAAAGCAGGATGGATTGAAACGAAGTTTCAAGCATCCAGCACCTTTTTCATCCCCAGATTCAGCGACGCCCAAGTGTATGGTCAAATCTGACAGGGGGGAGTGCTGGTCGTTTTCAAATACAGACTTTAAAACTCGGCTGGCGACAGCCGTAGCGGGTTAATGTGCTCAAGCACGTCTAGTTGAATTACAGTCTGGAGGTACTATTTCCATGTCCGTTCGTCTCTATGTAGGCAATTTACCTGAAGAGCTCAGTCGCCAGGAGTTAGAGGCCGTTTTTGCTGACGCAGGTGAGTCCATTTCTACCAAAATCATCACTGACCGCAAGACAAATAAGTGTCGCGGTTTTGGTTTTGTCACCGTCAAAAATGATGAGCAGGCCGATCAGATTATCGAGAAATTCAATGGCTACCTATTGAAGGACAACTCCCTTAAGGTCGAGCGAGCTCAACCCCGCACCAAGGATAAGGACAAGGGCGAAGACCAACCCAATGAAGCAACCGAGAATTCGGGCAGCTCAAATGGTGGCAATCGACGCAAGAACAACAATAACAAATCTCGGCGGAACACCAGTAGTACTCCTCAAGTTGAACAAGATGTTCAACCCGATCCCCGCTGGGCACAGGAACTGGAGAAGCTGAAGCAGCTTCTGGCAGCTCAAACTACCAATTCCTGAATATCTTTTCATGGATTGGTTTAGAGAGTTCTCCCGCTTTTCTGGTAAGCGCTTCTGGATCCTGGTTGTGTTGCCGAACCCGCAGTATGAGCTAAAAAGGCGTCAACGAGACGCTTGATTGAGTTGGTTCAGCAGCCTGTTGGGGCTTGGGCTACCTCGATGAAGACCCGTGATCTTACTTTGCCCCACTGACGCTGCAAGCGTGGAGTGAAGCCAATGCCCTGTCAATAGTGCCAGTTGGCACAACTCGAGACAAGTCCGACGATGGACTCGAGACCATAATGCCCAGATGAAAGAATCTGGTCAGGGAGTGCGTTTACTGAGAGCTATGGTTATTTGTGGTGTATGACTAAAGGAGAAGAAACGGCGTATCCTGCTGGATAAGGAAAAAGACCAGACGAGGATACACCAATGAATAACGAC
>JAIMBL010000338.1 GCA_023511615.1 Leptolyngbyaceae cyanobacterium HOT.MB2.61 | reverse complement strand
AATACCCAGGAAGTTGATGGGGGTTAAATTTTGAGGGTCTGCGACCCGTCAAAATTTTCCTGGCGGAACACTAGTAGAGCCTGGCGTATACGAATCTTTCGGTTCTCCCAGCTTGCCATTGAAAAAGTAGCTTAAGCTACTTTTTCATCTGCAACAAAATCCCCGAAATATTGATTTTGCTTTGATGATAAGCGTCGCTTATCACCTAACTCTCAGGAGAGCCTAAACAAGAGCCTAAACAATTGTATTCGGTTGAGTGTCCCACCCCATTATGGATGACGACCAATCAGTAACTCGCCGCAGTCAGACTGATATCCAGGTAATCCTCGCAATTCTCGCTCAGCATATTCGACGATCCAAATCCCAAAAGCGGGATGTGGATCAGAGTAAGGAAGATGTGACACCGAAAACCGAATCTTCTTCGGACCAGGCTAAGCAAGATTTGAGATAGCTTGTTACAGTAGAACTTGAAACAGGGGTTGCCAGATAGCGGATACCCCAGGGTTGCTTTTTGAGGCAATTTCAGAGAGCCCAACTCAGAGTAGCTGACAGCCAATCACTGATAGCTACCAGTTTACTTTCATTCAGAACGCTAGACATCCTTGTAGTGGCTAATGTTCCGCCAGGAAAATTTTGACGGGTCGCAGACCCTCAAAATTCAACCTCCATACACTCTCTGGGCATTCGCTACCCGTCAAATTTGATTTGACAGAGTACTAGCTTCAGAACGAGGGACTGTAGTTCAATTGGTTAGAGCACCGCCCTGTCACGGCGGAAGTTGCGGGTTCGAGCCCCGTCAGTCCCGTAGAACCCTTAGAATGAGGGATGCAAAGACGTATTAATGTCTTAATGTCTACCTATGTCTGTTCGAGTTCGTATTGCGCCCAGTCCTACTGGTAATCTTCATATTGGTACTGCCAGAACAGCGGTATTTAACTGGCTATTTGCCCGTCATCACGCTGGTCAGTTTGTTTTGCGGATTGAAGACACCGATCTGGAGCGATCGCGCCCTGAATACACGCATAATATTCTGGATGGTCTGACCTGGCTGGGCCTGACTTGGGATGAGGGACCGTTTTTTCAAACCAAACGGCTCGAATTGTACCGTCAAAAGGTTCAAGAACTGCTGGACAAAGGTTTAGCTTACCGTGCCTATGACACCCCTGAAGAACTGGACGCGATGCGGGAAGCCCAGAAAGCCAGGGGAGAGGCTCCCCGCTATGATAATCGCCACCGCAATTTGCCCCCTGAGCAGCGGGCGGCGTTTGAAGCAGAGGGGCGATCGTCCGTTATCCGGTTCATTATTGATGATGACCAGGAAATCACCTGGAATGATCTGGTACGCGGTAAAGTGACCTGGAAAGGGCGAGATCTGGGGGGCGATATGGTGATTGCCCGTGCTGCTTCAGGGAGTGAAGTAGGTCAGCCCCTTTACAACTTTGTGGTGGTGGTAGATGACATCGACATGGCAATTACCCATGTCATTCGAGGAGAGGACCACATTGGCAACACTCCCAAGCAGATTCTGCTTTACCAGGCACTAGGAGCGAAAGTTCCTGAATTTGGTCATACGCCTCTAATCTTGAATCAGAAAGGGGCAAAACTGTCCAAACGGGATGGGGTGACCTCCATTTCAGACTTTAAGCAAATGGGCTATACGGCGGAGGCAATTGCCAATTATATGACCCTGCTAGGTTGGTCGCCGCCAGAAGGGATGGATGAAATCTTCACCCTGGAAGAAGCCGCCAGGGTATTTGGGTTTGAGCGGGTGAATAAAGCCGGCGCCAGGTTTGATTGGGATAAGTTGAACTGGATCAACAGTCAGTATCTACATTCAATGCCAGTTGAGCAGTTGACAGACTTGCTCATTCCCTACTGGCAGGCAGCAGACTATCAGCTTGACTGGGCAGATCAACGCCCCTGGCTGGAACAAATCACAGCCTTAGTTGGTCCGAGTTTGTCCCGCCTGGATGAGGCGGTTGCCATGACCCGCTACTTGTTTGTTGAGGATATCGGGTTTACGGATGAGGCCATCAAGAAACTGCAACAGGATGGTTCGGCGGTGATTGTGGAAGCGATCGCTAACGCCCTCGCCAATACAGAACTCCTGACCGAGTCGGGAGCACAGGAACTCATTAAACAGGCGGCCGCCCAACTGGGTCGCAAGGAAGGACAGCTTAAACCAATTCTGCGGGTTGCTCTGACGGGAGATACCCGTGGTCCCGATTTGCTTCAATCCTGGTTACTTCTACATCAGCGCGGATGGGATACTCTGCGACTGCAAAAAGCGCTGGAAATTGCCAAGGGATAAGGAACTGAAGGAACTCTCAAACTCTGCTATCGTCTTCTGGGACTGAGACCGTTAAACGCTTAGAGGTTATGCCTGAGACAAATCACCGGAAGTTCACATCAAGATTTGGGAGGCGGGTGGCGATCGCGCCAATCCTGGGCGGTTCCCTCGCTACTTCGACTATACTTTGCCATCTTCTCGCACAAGCCCAGTCTCCTCCCAACCTGGGAAATATCACCATTGGGCCTCGGTTTTCTCCCAATCCGCTGCAAGTTCGGGGCAATGGAGGTGGTAACGTTGCCGCGAAGGACATTGTTGGAGTCTCTGAAACCCCAACGGGTAGTTGCACAGGCTTTGCCAACACAAAACCCAATCACACCCTGGTTTTAACCTCCTTCTTCAACTCGCTCAGTTTGCAAGTGGAGAGTGCAGAAGATACGGCTCTAGCGATTAAAGGACCGGGAGGAGTTTGGTGTAACGACGACTATCAGGGGAAAAACCCTGGGGTTTCAGGTCAATGGCTGGCGGGTACCTACCAGATCTGGGTCAGTTCTTATGAAAGAAACCGCCTCCCTGCTTATATTCTCCGGATTACCGCGGGCCGTTAGGGTTGCGATAACCTTCGGTTGCCTCAATCCTGATAATTACGTTAAATTTAATTAACAATTGTCTTTCATCCGGGAAAGACAGGCATAGCGATTAACTTCTTTTGGAGGGCTCCCTATGCCGCAGAAATCACCGTTCTTAGTCACAGAGCTGGGCGGATGGTTGAACATTTCCATCGTTGACAAGCATGGTGGCTGTATTAAGAGGGCGCTAATTTATGAAATTTTCTTGGAGAACCGTTTTATTGTGGGCACTGCCTGCACTCGTGATCGGGTTTTTTATCTGGCAAAGCTCGCTGTCTCCATCCCCAATGAATATGGGACGGAATACGGCAAGTACCCGGATGACCTACGGTCGTTTTCTGGAGTATCTGGATGCAAACCGGGTTGTTAGTGTTGACTTCTACGACAACGGGCGAACAGCGATTGTTGAGGCAGTTGATCCAGAGCTGGATAACCGCTTGCAGCACCTGCGGGTCGATCTGCCGGGGAATGCTCCAGAGCTGATCGCCAGACTGCGGCAATCCAAGATTAGCTTCGACTCTCATCCAGTTCGCAACGATGGGGCCATCTGGGGTCTGTTGGGCAATTTGATCTTCCCCATCTTGTTGATCGGTGGATTGTTCTTTTTGTTCCGCCGTTCTGGCAACGTTCCGGGAGGTCCAGGGCAGGCCATGAACTTTGGCAAATCCCGTGCCCGCTTCTCAATGGAGGCCAAGACGGGAGTAATGTTTGACGATGTGGCGGGGATTGAGGAGGCGAAGGAAGAACTTCAGGAAGTGGTGACCTTCCTCAAGAAGCCAGAACGCTTTAC
>JAIMBL010000034.1 GCA_023511615.1 Leptolyngbyaceae cyanobacterium HOT.MB2.61 | reverse complement strand
GGCGTTGCCCCCAGGCAGGGGGTTTCACCCCATCCACCCCCAAAACCATCTTTAATTTAATTGCACCCAGCTACTTAGGACACATCCCCTATAATGTCTGTCACCTGCCATCGCGACCCTGCCACCGATTGAGTGGTACACAATCCAGATCCAATTGATCCAGGGCGCGGGCCACCACGAAATCCACCAGATCTTCAACTGTTTGAGGATGGTGATACCAGGCAGGGATTGCAGGGACAATCCGGGCACCTGCTTCGGCTAGAGTGGTCAGGTTGCGGAGATGAATCAGACTAAAGGGGGTTTCGCGGGGCACCAGTACCAGCTTGCGTCCTTCTTTCAGTTGCACATCGGCTGCTCGTTCCAGTAGATCGGAACTGAGTCCGGTTGCCAGTTTACCCACGGTACTCATGCTGCATGGAATCACAATCATCCCCAGGGTGCGGAATGAGCCACTGGCGATCGCCGCTCCCACATCGCTCCAGGGATGGCAGGTGAGTTTGCCTGATGTTTCTACCCCTGCCTGCTCGCGCCAGAACTGCTCCTGCTGCATCGGTTCGGCAGGCATGCGAATGTTCTGCTCCGCCTGCCAGACCATATAAACCGCCTTAGAAGCCACCAGCTCGATAGCACAATCCGCCTCCAGCAGATATTTCAACGCCCGGACGGCGTAAATCAGCCCAGACGCGCCAGTGATACCAAGAATGAGGGGACGCCTTGAACTCAGCACTCAAAACTCAGCACTTAGAACTCTATTACTCTAACGGTTCTTCCCCCTCTTCCACTAAATCCTCCTCGTCCAGATCGGCTTCATCCTCAATAGCTTCGCTGCCACCTCCAACGGCAATCAGGTCAATTTGCTGGCGGTAGTAGTCAACGCTCTTGACCTGGACTTCGATGCGATCGCCCAGCCGATATTGCTTGCGGTTCTTGCGACCCACTAATGTTTGCTGCCGGGAGCGGTACTCGTACCAGTCGTCCTTGAGGGAGCTGACATGGACCAGTCCCTCGACCAGCAGTTCCTCAATCTCGACAAACAGACCGTAGGACTGCACTCCTGTAATCAAACCGTGGAAGATTTCACCCGTGCGTTTGCGCATCAATTCAGCTTTTTTCAGGCCTTCCAGGTCCTGCTCGGCTTCCTGAGCAATCTTCTCACGCTCACTCAGATGAACCACGACCGAAGCCAGAAAAGCTTCCAAATCCTGCTGAATTTCGGGCGGTAGGACGTTCCAGGTAATGTTGCCGTGGCTGGAACTGTGGCGTAAATTCACCGTTTCCTTAGAACGGGTCGATTTGCGATCGCGTCCCTCCTCAAACACCAGATGCAGAATCCGCTGCACCAGCAAATCCGGATAGCGCCGCACGGGTGAAGTGAAATGGGTGTAGCCGTTTTCCAGAGCCAGGCCAAAATGAGATTTGGGCGTTGTGCTGTAGAAGGCAGGTTTCAGCGTTTCCAGTAACAGATAGGTCAATACCCGCTCGGCATCGGACTCTGCAAATTTTCGCGTGAAGTACTGATAATCCTGGGGACGAACGGCATCTTCCTGTTCCAGGTTCAACTCAATATCCATGTTGGCAGCCAGTTTCATCAACTCCTGCACATCATCGGGGTCAGGAGTGGGGTGAACTCGATAAATGCCTGGTACGCCCAGTTCCTGCAAGTGCTCGGCAACCAGTTGATTCGCGAGTAACATCAGTTCGGCAATCATAGTGTGGATTGGGGTTGATGGGGTTACGACCATCGCGCCCAAAACACCCTCGTCGTCGTAGTGAAACTTAGGAGTAAATAGGGGCTTTCCGGCATCAGTCACGGCATTGCTGCCAGACATTGGCTTTTCTGGCAGGTTGAGTTCAAACGCTCCTCGCCTGCGTCGTTGTTGCTCCAGCGCTTTGCTGAGAGTGGAAATTTGATCTAGCAGATCGAAGATGGAGGAAAACTCTTCAATCCCAACTCCGGAGGACTGACCAGAGTTTCGTTCCAGGATGGCCTGAGCTTGCTCGTAGTTAAGCTGATAGTCAACCTGAATCACTGTTGGCTGCACCTCGTATTCAATCACGTCTCCGTTTGCATCCAGAGTCGCCAGCACCGAAACAGCCAGCCGATCCTTCCCTGCTTTCAGGGCGCAGAGGTTGCCAGAAATGGCTTCAGGCAACATGGGGACAATGGTATCTCCCAAATAGATAGAAGTGCCTCGTTTTCTGGCTTCCCGGTCGATAGGGGAGTCGGAAGCGACGTAATAGGCAACATCTGCAATGTGGATGCCCAATCGCCAGTGGCCCTCTTTGGTTTTTTCCAGGGTAATAGCATCATCCAGGCTGTCGCCTATTTCCTGGGTGCTGTCTGCTTTGATCGTAAGGGTGGTTAGTTTGCGCAGGTCCAGCCGTTTCTTCAGTTCAGTTTTGCTAATTTTGGCAGGCAGATCCTTCGCGGCGTCTAAAACGGCATCAGAAAAGCCGCGCGGAAGGTCGTGTTTGCAGCAAACAATGTCGATATCAGAGGCGTCAGTGTCCGTGCCCAGGATTTGAGCCACTTTGCCAAGGGGAGGGTTTTGTCCCAGAGGGTAGCGCAGAACTTCGACATGCACCAGTTTGTTGATCGCCTCCTGCAAGTTTTCCCCGTTGGGCTGCAATTGGAGTTCAAACAGCAGTCGATCATCTAAGGGAACGGCCCGAAACTCGTCGTCGATCTGCTTCACACGGGCGAGCACCGATGGGTTTGAGCGTTCTAGAATCAGGCGCACTTCTCCCTCCGGACTGCGGCGGCGGCTCCCTTCCTTTGTGACCTTGACCAGGACGCGATCGCCATTCCAGGCATTACTCAGTTGACTTTCTCGGATGTAAATGTCCTCCGCCCCTTCCACATCCTGGATGGCAAAGCAAAACCCCTTACTGGAGCAGCGTAGTTTACCTTCCACAACCCCTTCTTCAGCCACCCGCTTATATTTTCCCCGTTCTTTTGTCAGGATACCGATACGCTCCAGAGCATCCAGGGCAATCTGCAACTTGCGTTGGCTCACTTCGTCATTGCAATCGAGTTTCTTTTCCAATGCCTTGGGGGCAACCAGTTTATCGTCGGCAAAGTTAGCGAGAATAGCGGCGATCGAAAATTCCATGAAGCGACAAATCCTTGTTGTACTGATCTTCCATATCAGAATTCACAAACCTGAGGCAGAAAGCTTATGCCGTAAGCGTTGCTAAGTGCGGCTGCTAGCTGCTGTCAGCATGTCAACATAGCCTTTGACTCCGGATCGGCAGATCTCCCTGGGTGCCCCTGGATGCTCAATATTCTGCTCAATATTCTGAAATTGCACTCAGAAATTGCTTGCATCCTGAACAAGAATCTGAACCGATACCAGAAGCATGCAATGCACCAAGAACCGATTATCTGAACTCAGGAGTATCAGCCGAGCTACAGTCTGTGGTTCTTTATCTTCAGACAAATCCAGGAAATGTCCAAAGCTGCGTGCAATGATAAGAGGTCAGCTAGCAGTCAGGCTTATCCAAATTACAAATTGTAGATAAACCTAGTGACCTTTATACCTTATTTACACTCTACCTGATAAGGAATAGGGCTTATGCAAACCCTGGAGGTTTTAACCCGAAAACCGCACTTCATGACCCACATCGGCGATTAAATCTCCAGGGTTTTGGCAAAATGCGCTACACGGATCGGTTTCACTGACTCTGCCACTGCCAGAAAGACAGAGTGCGATCGCGCCCCTCAATTGCCAGGGCAGCCGTATAGTTCGTCGCTGGGGTGAAGAGATCAACTGACCAGCTTTTCAAAGAGGGAGAGCCTGATTTCAGGTGCACAATCTCAACCCCTGTTTCAGTCAGCAAAATTTCCAAATCTTTCAGGTTTACCAGGCCGTAGCCAATCGCTTTAAGCAAAGCTTCCTTACAGGTCCAGTATTGGAAAAACAATCGCAGTCGTTCGCTTTCTGGCAGTGCTTGAATGGCAAGATGCTCCTGGGGAGCAAAAAATCGTTGAGTGAGATGATCCAGGTCTGAAACTGGGCGCAGGTACTCCAGGTCAATCCCAACCTGGCTATTCCAGGCAACTGCACACAGCATCAGGTCTTGAGAGTGAGATAGGTTAAATTCCAGGTCAGAAATACCAGCCAGTGCTGGTTTGCCGCCTGGGCCATAGTGAAACTGCACCTGGGTGGGGTCTACTTTTAAGTAACGGCTTAAGATAGCACGCAGAGTTCCCCGACCAACCAGGAAGCGATGGCGATCGCGATCGAACCGAAACCGCTCGGCCCGCTGCCTTTCATCCGGTGAAAGGGTTTCAGCCAATGCTTGCAGAATTTCCAATGGCGCATCCAGCCAAACTGACCAGATATGAACTTCCCCAACCGATAATTTCAAAGAATCTGGAGGGATATTCCATTGGGGGAAATCAACCGCAGTTCTCATCGGTAATGTTCCAGAAATACGGAAATATCCTCTCTAACAACAAAAAAGAGGTCATTAGACCTCCTTCAATAGCACTACTTGAGTTAAACATCGAAGGCTGCAACAGCCCCTGGAACCACTACAACAGGCCAGTGTTAGTATAGGGCTTGCCAGTAGCCAGTTCAACTTTGACAATTTTTCCGCCCATTTTCATAATGCGTTGCTGCTCACGAAACCAATTGTCAAAAGGAACCAACTTTGTGAAATAGGTGTTTTGAAGCTCACGCTGCGTGCGGATACGGGTTTGGCTGGGAACGCAGGCAGTCACCTTAAACATGCGCATAGGGGTTATCTCTCCTGGATGGGGTCAAGAAATTTTGAATGTGAATGAAGAGGGCAGTAAGAGTTGAATTGATCAATACCCCTTAAGCAGAAAAATTCTGAGAACGATTCACCGCGGCTGGGGTAAGAACGCATCCGAAGACACTAGAAATATTTTTCCACAAAACTAGCGCAAAAATCCTGGATTGGTTCTAAACAGTAAGGTCGGAAGTCGAGAATCAATATTAGACCGCTAAAACTGACCTTTTTGATAAAGGAGCCTTTGACGAGCTAACACTCATTCCAGACCTCCAGACCTTACAAGAGTTTTGAATTGTGAGTTTTAAGTTCTGAGTTGAAGTAGCTCACAACTCATAACTCGTAATTCACCACTAGCTCAAGCCAGAGCTGATGTAGTCGAGGTAAACACCCAGTTCTTTACCAGCGTCAGCACCAACCAGGCCAGCAGCAACTTCCTTGATAGCCTGAATGGCGCTAACAGTGGCACCAATGGGTACACCCAGAGAGTTGTAGGTTTCTTTCAGACCGTTCAGTACACGCTCGTCCAGGATGGAGGGGTCGCCAGCCAGCATTGCGTAGGTAGCATAGCGCAGGTAGTAGTCGAGGTCGCGGATGCAAGCAGCATAGCGACGGCAGGTGTACATGTTGCCACCCGGACGGGTGATATCGGAGTACAGCAGGGACTTAGCTACAGCTTCTTTGATGATGGCAGAAGAGTTAGCAGCAATGGTGGTTGCAGCACGAACGCGCAGCTCACCTGTGTTGAAGTAGGCCTTCAGCTTTTCCAGGGAAGAAGCATCGAGATACTTACCTTGAACGTCAGAGGAATTAATGACAGCGGTAATTGCGTCTTGCATGATTGAAAACCCTTAAATTACGTAATCTTACGAAATGCGTTGCAATCTGATGAGGATAGAAAGGACAGGTACAGGGTACAGGAAATGTTGCCTATCACCTGATGCCTGACGCCTGACACCTCAACTAGCTCATTGCACCAATCACGTAGTCGAAATAGGCGTTGGCTTCAGCAGCATCTTCGCCAGACAGCAGAGAGCCAGCAACGCTCTTCATTGCCCGAATACCTTCAACCACTGCGTCAATGGGGGTGCCGAGGGACTTGTACATTTCTTTCACACCAACAATGCCGATTTCTTCGATAGGAGTGACATCCCCAGCAACCACACCGTAGGTAACCAGACGCAGGTAGTAGTCGAGGTCACGCAGACAGGTAGCAGTCATTTCTTCACCATAAGCGTTTCCACCAGGAGAAACACAGTCAGGGCGCTTTTGGAACAGTTGGTCGCCTGCTTGCTTAACGATACGCTCACGAGAATCGGTCAGGGTTTGAGCGATCCGCAGTCTCTTATCGCCGGAAGTAACAAAGCTCTTAATCCGGTCGAGTTCGCCAGGGCTGAGATAGCGAGCCTCGGCATCTGCATTCACGATTGACTTCGTGACAATACTCATCGATGGATTCCTCCAGAAGAATGTAACCGATTGTGTTTAAACGGGAGTTCCCCAAAAGGGTTTCTAAGTCTACCTTGAAACCTGCTGAAAAACCGCAGAACCACTAAAGTATGCCTGGCTCATTGGGCTTCAAACAGACCTTCAAGGCGTCAAGCTTACGGTTTTGCTATCGCTTGAGCCTGCTTTATCTGGCACTTTACCAGGTACTGTTAAACGCACCCCTTGGCAGCCAGACGGCGCAGGAGCTTAAGACTCAGTTACCTTCCGAAAACATTTTGCGGCATTGGGTTCACCGTCCTGATTTGCTCGTAATAGTTTGTAATAATTCTCCTCATGTTGGGGGACTCTCCTGGGAGTTTGGTGATGAGCGTCGTTTATCACCAAAACAAAGTCAATATTCCAGGGATTCTGTTTTAGGTGAAAGAGTCGCTTACGCTGCTCTTTCACTGGCAAGCCGGAAGAACCGTTGGGGGAGGAGGAAGGAGGGAAGAGGTTTAGGGTGAAAAGAGGGGATGGGGAGATGATTACCTTGATGGGTAGAAATGACACAGTAGTGGGCTGGACGATCGCCCAGTTGCTAATTTGTTCATTAGCGGCCCTGCTCGACTTTCTGATTGGCGATCCAGTGGATTGGCTGCATCCGGTGCAGGTGATGGGGTGGGCGATCGCTCGCTACACGAAGGAGGTCCTTGCCCGGTTCAAATCGCCGGTTGCTCAAAGAATGGCAGGTGTCATCCTGGGCATGGGGCTAATTTTGGGGAGTGGTGCAGCTGGATGGTTGATAGGTGAGATGGCAAGACAGATTCATCCCCTGCTGGAAAGGGGGGTTGGGGTCATCTTGTTGGCAAGCTGCTTTGCCACTCGTAGCTTAAGAAATGCGGCTGAAAGTGTTCTGGAGCCCTTACGGGCGGGGAACCTGGACGGGGCGCGGTCTCTTCTCAGCCGCTATGTTGGGCGGGATACGGCAAATCTTACAGAACCTGAAATCCTCAGGGCGGTGCTGGAAACGGTGACGGAAAATGCCACTGATGGGGCAATGGCTCCCCTGTTCTATGCTCTGGTAGGGGCCGCATTGCCAGGGATTGGCAGTGTTCCTCTGGCTCTGGCCTACAAAGCGGCCAGTACGCTGGACTCAATGGTTGGCTACAGGGAACCTCCTTATACCTACCTGGGCTGGTTTAGTGCCAGGGTGGAGGATGGTTTGACCTGGTTGCCCTGCCGTCTGACGGTATTGACCCTCTCTCTGATATCAGGAAGGCCTTTTCGCGTCTGGAGAATTTGCCTGCGGGATGCGCCTGAGGATCCCAGCCCTAACTCTGGATGGAGTGAATGTGCCTATGCAGTGGTGCTGGGAGTGCAGATGGGGGGAACGAACTACTATCGGGGAGTGGCTAAACAGAAACCCCTATTGGGAGACGCGATTGAGGCGATCGCTCCCTCCAAAATTGAACAGGCACTTCGCTTGACCCGGTATTGCTTTCTGAGTTGGTTGGGAATCGCTCTGCTGGGATTCAGTCTGTTATTTGAACCCATTGCTCTGAAGCCATAACTCCAGGCTAACCAGTAACCATAGTTTGACTCCATAGCGTTGCCAGGGATCTCCCTGGTAGTTCAACCAGTCGCGGATCAGGGTTTGATTGAGGTAGGGTGCGATCGCTGCTTTCCGGCTTAGCAGCAACGCTTTCGCGGGCTGCTGCCAATAGCGACGGAACCCAAGCTGCACCGGAACCATCATCCCGCTTTTAGGCCGATTGATAATGATTTCTGGCAAGAGATCGCCAACTGCTTGCTTAAGAACAGCTTTCTCCTGCACGCCCGACAGTTTGTACTCCGGTGGAATTTGCATACTCAGCTCAACGACTCGCGAATCAAACAGAGGGCAGCGGCCTTCAATACCTGCAGCGTGAGTCAGGTTGTTGACCTTTGTGAGAATATGATCGGCTCCCTTGAACTTGATATTTAGCGCCATCAATCGGTTTAAGTAATGGGCATTGGAATACAGATCATCCGAAAAGACGGAAGGTTCTGCCTGAACCACGGACAAGATTTCGGGTTTCAGGAGTTGGGGCAGATCGGAAGCGCATTTTTGAAAGGAAGCCAGGTACGCTGAAAGCAGATCTGGCTGATTTGTCTTGCTGTAAAGGGAATGGATCAGCATGGGCTGATTTTTAGGTCCGCCAAAGCAAGGATCGCCGCCCTCACCATTTAGTACCACCCGCACCGATTGGTGTGCCAGTTTTCCCAGCAACAGGTTCGGCACGGTGAGCGGGTCGCCAATGGGGTCATCCAGATGGGCGATCGCAGCAGGCAACTGCTCCCACATTACCTTGAAAGGAATTTCTAGAATGTGGTGCTCAGTCTGACAGTGTTTGGCAACCAGGCTGGAGAACTCCAATTCGTTTGGACAGTTGGCCCCAAAATGAATCGAGTAGGTATGGATAGGGCCATCGTGAACCGTTGCGGCTAAGGCAGTTATGCAACTGGAATCCAATCCACCCGATAGAAAGACACCGACAGGTTCGCCCTTAGGTAGATAGTCTGAAATGACTGAATTGAGTAACGAACGGAGACGAGCACCATGCCATTCCAGCGGTTGCTCTGCCCCGGTAATGGCTTCCTGCAACTGCCAGTAGACTTGAGTACGGCTCTCTCCCAAATTCACACAGGTACCGGGACGTACTTCCCGGATTGGCTGCCACAGCGTTCGTTCACCTGGCACAAATGCACAACAGAGGTAATCTCGCAGGGCTACCAGATCCAGGTCAGGGGAACAGCGATCGGTCAGGGCACGAAGTTGAGGAGCCGCCCAGCGAAGGGAACCATGCGGGGTGTAGTAGAGGGTACAGGCCCCAACGCGATCGCGCCCCAACCAGAGTGCTTTCTGGTCTCGATCCCAGACAGCCAGGGAAAATGCCCCAACAAGCATTCCCCAGGTGTCTGTGCCATACCGTTCCCAAAGTTCAGAAACCAGATGCAATACCTCACCCTGCCAATCAGAGAGATGGTTTCCTAATTTTTGTGACAACTCTGAGGCAGTGGGTAACCAGATATCTCCCACCAGGACAAACCGTTTTGAGTGACTCAGCACCGGATGAAAGTCCGCAAAAATAACGATGCAATCATCCCTCCAGACTGCCTCGCCAGCAATAGAAGCAATCTTGCCCCAGGCAATCTTCCAGCTAGGACAATTGCCTGACCCGGAAGTACCTGGGAAAAATATTTTTGACCACAAACTAGCCATTAGAAAGGAAAACAGGCTATTCGCTATTGGCTACTGGCTATTTTCAAATCAGAAGGCTTTCCATGAACCTTTAGCGCTTCTTAAGATTTCGTGCCATATCACGGAACATATCCATGCTGGTGTCAGTACGGCGGCGCTCAGCAGCTTCATCCACTTTGAGTGTGGGAGGTTGAGAACCGTTAACCCCATCGGGCGTTCCGTTCAGGCTAACATTCCGTTTCAAAAGGGAAGAAATCTCAATCGTGACCTCCATTTCTTCCTTGCTATCGACGGTTTTTGGAAAAGTCCGTTTGACAACCTTCGCGGTTCGCATGTAGTTCACATGACCCAGGGTACGAGCATCATCCGCTTCCAGAAAGTATGACTGAGAATTCTGAGAAGACTGAGAGGTTGCTGTTGGAAATTGTGAAGGCTGTTCAGTGGACTTCCCTGCGCCAAATAATCCCTTGAGGAATCCAATCATAGATAGTCCTGTTTACTGAATGACCGGATGGTGTAACTTTATGTAAACAATTATAAAAAATTATGTCGTTAGATTCGATGTCCATCCAGGCGAAGTTTTAGAAAAAGCGAAGCCAGGGCAGGTGGCAGGAGTGGATGAGTAGATGAGTGGCACCTGATTCGCGGCAACATCGGCCTTCCGTAAAATTACGATCAACCAGTACCCGCAAACTTGCCCCTGGATCGGTTTCGGTTCCTTGCAGCGGGGTTCCTGCCATACCCCTCTCCTCCGGATCGGCAACCGTCTAAGAAAAGCAAATGTGACGAGGAAGTGACCGAGGGAGCCTTCCTGTCCCTTCCTCTTAACTTCGCTATACTGAGCAGTGCAATCAGGTTCGTTCTGCACAGAAAGAGGATTCTGCCGTGGCGATCGCCGTTGAAGAGTTGCTAACCTCTGAAATTTTGCGACCGGCTCGTTACCTGGGCAATGAGTTGGGTGCGATTCATAAGCCGTGGGATAGTACAACGGTGCGCTGGGTCCTCACCTACCCCGAAGTGTACGAGGTGGGAGCCTCTAACCTGGGCCACATCATCCTTTACAACATTCTGAACGCCCAACCCCGGCAGTTGTGCGATCGTGCCTATCTGCCCGCCCCCGATCTGGCTGCCAAACTGCGTTCCACCCAGACTCCCCTGTTTGCGGTCGAGTCCCGCCGCCCCCTCACAGACTACGATATCCTCGGCTTTAGCCTCAGCTACGAGCTAAGTGCCACCAATATTCTGGAAATGCTGGACCTGGCAGGAATTCCCCTCACCTGGCGGGAGCGAAGGGATGCCGAAGTCAGGAGTCGAGAATTAGAGAGTAGGGGCTGGGGGCTAGGGGCTAGAGGTCGGGAGTCGGAAGCCAAGAGAAGGTCAGGGACTAATTCAGAACCCAAAACTCAAAACTCAGAACTTAAAACTCCATTACCTCGCCACCCCATCGCCCCCTACCCCCTCATCTTCGCTGGAGGGCAAACCGCGACTTCCAATCCCGAACCCTATGCTGATTTCTTTGACTTTATTGCTCTGGGAGATGGAGAGGAACTGTTGCCCGAAATTGGGCTGGTGATTGAAGAAGGGAAGCAGGCAGGGCTGAGCCGGGAAGAATTGCTGCTTGATCTGGCCCAGATACCGGGGGTCTATGTGCCCCAGTTCTATGACATGGCGGCAGATGGTTCCGTCCACCCCAATCGCCCCGATGTGCCTGAGCGGATTTTGCGTCGGGTTGCGACCCCCATGCCTGCCTACTCCGTTGGGCTGGTGCCGTATGTTCAAACAGTACACGATCGCCTCACGGTAGAAATTCGGCGGGGTTGCACCCGGGGTTGTCGCTTTTGCCAACCAGGAATGCTGACTCGTCCTGCCCGCGACGTTGAACCCGCTGCTGTGATAGACGCAATTGAGAAGGGAATGCGGGCCACAGGGTACAACGAATTTTCTCTGCTGTCTCTCAGTTGCTCTGACTATCTGGCATTGCCTGCTGTCGGAGTGGAAATCAAGAACCGTTTGAAGGATGAGAATATTTCCCTGTCTCTTCCCAGTCAGCGGGTCGATCGCTTCGATGAAAATATTGCCCACATCATCGGTGGCACCCGGCAAACGGGCATTACCTTCGCTCCCGAAGCGGGTACCCAGCGAATGCGGGATATCATCAACAAAGGCCTGACCAACGAAGAACTCCTGCGCGGTGTCAAAACCGCCTTCGAGCAGGGGTGGGACAAAGTTAAGCTTTACTTTATGATTGGGCTCCCCGGCGAGACGGATATGGATGTGCTGGGAATTGCCGAAACCGTTCGCTGGCTTCAGCGAGAGTGCAGCGGCAAAGGCCGAAAACGCCTCAGCTTTAACCTGACCATTTCCAACTTCACCCCCAAACCCCACACTCCTTTCCAGTGGCATTCCGTGTCCACCGCTGAACTTGAGCGTAAACAAGCCCTGCTCAAGGAAGAGTTCCGCCACATCCGGGGGCTGAAGGTCAACTTTACCGATGTCCGCATTTCCGCCATGGAGGACTTTGTCGGCAGGGGCGATCGCCGCCTCTCCGCCGTCATCCGCCGCGCCTGGGAACTGGGAGCTGGAATGGATGCCTGGTGGGAAAGCCTCGATCGCGCCTTTAACGCCTGGACACAAGCAATCAGTGAAACCGGACTCACCTGGAAATACCGTCAGGTCGAAAATGGCGAATGGAACGTGTTCGAGGCGTCGGGAGCCAGGTCTCAGGAATCAGAAGCCAGGAATTGGGAAGAGGAGCTAGAGGTTGAGGACGAGAGCTTTGCGATTACTCAAAACTCAGAGTTGAAAATTCAAAACCCACTCACCCATCCACCCATCCACCCATCCTACGACTCTCCCCTTCCCTGGGATCACATTGATACAGGTATCGACAAGCAGTGGCTGAAAGAAGATTTGCAGCGGGCGCTGGAGGCGGCGATCATACCCGACTGCTCCTTTGAAGGCTGTTCCCACTGCGGCGTATGCGGCCTGGACTTTGGACACAATGTGGTGATTCCGCCGCCGCCCATTCCCCCATTTGAGGGGCACTTTGTCCCCAACCAGCAAAAAGTTCAACGGTTGCGCGTGTGGATGGGTAAACAGGGTGAAATGGCCCTCCTCAGTCATTTAGATCTCATCCGCCTGCTTGATCGGGCTGTACGCCGCGCCGCCATCCCCATTGCCTTTACGGGAGGCTTTCATCCTGGTCCCCGCATTAGTCCAGCCAATGCCCTGCCGCTAGGGGTCACCAGTTGCGGCGAAATTATTAATTTTGAGCTAACTCAGCGGATGGAGGTTAGCGATTTTCAGGCAAAGCTGGCCGCCCAACTTCCAGCCGATATTCCCATTTACCGGATTGAAGAAGTTCCGCTCAATGCTCCTTCGGCCACCCAGATTCTGGAAAAAGCCGAATACACGATTACAGTTAGCCCCCTCCCACCCGATGGAGGCAGTGACCTGAACGAGCCAACCCTGGAACACTGGCAGCAGTGGGTTGAAGCGATCAAGGCCAGGAATGACATCTGGCAGGAGCAAACCACTAAATCGGGTAAAAAGCAAATGGTGAATTTGCGCGATCGCCTCTACGAACTCTGGCTTGAAACAGAATCTGGAAGCCAGGAGCCCGAAGTTGGAAGTCAGCAGGGGAAGGAAGGGGCTAGGGGCTGGGGGCTAGGGGCTGGGGATGAAAACATTCCAGTTACTCAAAACTCAACACTCTCCCCCCCCTCCATCACCCTTCACTACATCGGCAGTTGCCGCAACGATGGCACCCTGCTTCGCCCCGATCAGGTGGTCTACATGCTGGAGAAAGTTGCTAACCGGGCCTTTCAGCTTGACAAGGTGAGGCGCGATCGGCTGATAATTGAATCTTGAATTTTAGTGGCGAACAAATCTACCCACGCTATAATGCATCACAATAGAAGCTGTTGCGGATAGTAGACTCTTAGGGGTTCCGCTGCTGGGCAAGCCTGCGTTCGTGCTTGGGTACAGCTTATTTCGCCAGACTTTTCGTACATTCATTACAAAATCTGGTGTCCCCCCTCCAAGGATGGGCATCTCGCTGGTAGGGTTGATTTGATTCAGTGGTCAGTCGCCATATCCAAAGAGTTCTGAGGTGAACAGGAACATTTTTGCCTTGGAATAAAAGCAGCTTCAATCGCCCCCCTTGCGTAGTCTGGAGTTTTTGATACTGCGCCTAGGTTTTTTAACTTAAACAAGGTGAGTGGATACAAACTTGCGCTATCCTCGCCAATCCAGAAATTTTGAGGAAACTTAACTGAATGCCGAAGCAAATTATTATCGCCGAGCAGCACCGGATTGCTGCCGTTTTTTCAGAAGATCAGATCCAGGAACTCATTGTTGCCACCGGTAGCCATCAGGTCAGTGATATTTATCTTGGAATTGTTGAAAACGTCCTCCCTGGAATTGATGCGGCTTTTGTCAATATTGGAGACAGCGAACGAAACGGCTTCATCCATGTAACCGATCTGGGACCTTTACGTAAACGCCGTACTGCCGGGTCCATTACCGAACTACTGGAACCCCAACAGAAAGTCCTGGTTCAAATTATGAAGGAGCCGACCGGGAACAAAGGCCCCCGGTTGACTGGCAATATTTCACTGCCAGGACGCTATCTGGTCCTCATGCCCTATGGAAAAGGGGTTAACCTTTCCCGCCGCATTCGGAATGAGAATGAGCGCAACCGCCTGCGGGCACTGGCTATTCTGATTAAGCCAGCGGGCATGGGAATTGTGGTTCGCACCGAAGCGGAGGGAATGCCAGAGGAAGCGATTATAGAAGATCTGGAAGCCCTTCAGCGGCAATGGGAGAACGTCTTGCAGGAAGCGATGACGACCCGTGCCCCCGCCCTCCTGAACCGGGACGATGATTTCATCCAGAAGGTGTTGCGAGATGTTTATAGCGCGGATGTTAACCGGATTGTGGTGGATTCCCACACGGGCTTGAAGCGGGTCAAGCAACATCTGATGAACTGGGCGGGAGGCAAAATGCCACCGGGTCTGCTGATTGACCACCACCGCGATCGCATCCCGGTTCTGGAGTATTTCCGGGTCAATGCAGCAATTCGGGAAGCCCTTAAACCGAGGGTTGACCTGCCTTCCGGTGGTTACATTGTGATTGAGCGGACAGAAGCCCTGACCGTTATCGATGTGAACTCTGGCTCCTTTACCCGCTCTGCAACGGCTCGCGAAACCGTACTGTGGACGAACTGCGAAGCCGCTACCGAAATTGCCCGTCAGCTTCGTCTACGTAACATCGCTGGGGTGATTGTTGTCGATTTCATTGACATGGACTCCCGCCGGGACCAGTTGCAGGTGTTAGAACACTTCAACAAGGCCCTGCGGGCAGACAAAGCCCGTCCCCAAATCGCCCAACTTTCTGAACTGGGCCTGGTAGAACTCACCCGGAAACGCCAGGGCAAGAATATTTACGAAATTTTTGGTCGTCCCTGCCCTGCTTGCGGAGGGTTGGGACATCTGGTGCACCTCCCCGGCGAGTCAGAGTCAGAAGAAGGCGAACCCGTAGAGCGTCCAGTTGCCACGGCTTTAAGGGAAGCTCGCACGGCTGATGTGCGTGGGCGCGGGCGTGGACGAGACAATGGCCTGCCCGATATTCCTGGGGTACCCGATCTGTTCTGGGAAGACCGCAGCGATGACTTAGAGGAGGGCAATGACTTACAGGAAATGGGGCTGGCTCATCCCAATTACCAGGAAGTAGGCGGCAACAATCGTCGCCGTCGCCGCCGTCGGGATGATGACCGTTCCCCTCGTTCGGGTTACGCTGGCCCCATCGCCAGAGTTGAACCAGGAACGGACACAGACTCCTATGCTCCGCTAGAAGAGCCTTCTTTCCCTGGGAAAGGCGATCGCGGTCGGCGGGGAGGGCGCGGACGGGGACGAGATGGTGGCCACGAACTGCCATCACTTGCCCCAGAGGTTGCAGCGGGCCAGGAGCCCCTCGAAGCCGGATACGGGGAGGAACGGCGAGGTCGCCGCCGAGAACCCAATAAATCCACCGAACCACCGGAAATTATTGCGGTTGAAATGACCCCCGAAGAACAGGACGTGTATGCCTGGATGGGAATTTCTCCCCTGGCGCTGGTTACCCAGGAGGTGAAAAACCCCAAATCAGCTATTGTCTCAATTGTGCTACCAGGACAGGGACCCCCTCCGGTTGAGCCAGAGCCCGTTGCTATGGCCTCTCGCAATACCACCCCAGCGAAGCCGATTTTGGCTTCAACCCGGAATGAACTGGCAGAGGAGGGGGCTATAGCGGCTCCCTTGGTGAATTTGTCTGGCGAGGAGGAAGGAAGCCCTGCTCAGGAGACAACCACTGAGCCTGAACCAGCAGGCTCAGAAGGAGGGACGGTTGTTCGCCGCCGCCGTCGCCGATCGTCTGCAGCAGCAGAGTAACCAGAATTTATGGCAAGAAAGCAAAGTGTGGCCATTGACCAGTTAGCGCTTCCTGGTTTGATCAATGTGGGGCCTTCCCAGTTCCCATCAGGCGTGATCGCCGGGGTTGATGAAGTCGGTCGAGGCGCGCTATTTGGTCCCGTTGTTGCTGCGGCGGTGATCTTGCCTGATGCGGCCCTGGCAGAGCTTTCTGCGGCTGGAGTAACCGATAGCAAACTGTTAACAGCAGAACAGCGACAGACGCTTGCTATTCACATTCGCGCAACTGCCCTCGACTGTCAGGTTGGCTATGCCTCTGTGCACGAAATTGACCGACTCAATATTTTGCAGGCGTCACTGCTGGCCATGAAGCGAGCGGTGATGAAACTGAAAGTACTACCGGACCTGTGTTTGATTGATGGAAATCAGAACGTTCCAGGGTTACTTCTTCCTCAACAAACCGTTATCAAAGGGGACCAGCGATCGCTTCCCATTGCTGCCGCCAGCATCATTGCCAAAGTCTGGCGAGACGAATTGATCACCCGCCTTGCCCCCAAATATCCCCAATACCATCTGGCTGCCAACAAAGGTTATGGCACCCCCTCCCATCGTCGCGCCATCCAGGAATTTGGAACCTCTCGCCTGCACCGAACTTCATTCAGCCCCTGTCGAGGGGGAAGAGGGGAAGAGAAAGGGGAAAGAGAGTAAGTTTTGAGGAAGGTGACAGACAACAGGCAACGGGCAAGAGGTCACATTCCACTCCTATCGCCTGTCGCCTGTTGCCTCACTAACAATTGACCCAATCAAACAATTGACCCAATCAAGCGATCGGACTATTGGGTGACAACATCGGCGACTGAACAGGAGTTTCGAGTTCGCTTTCCGATGCAGCCCACTTGTAATAATCAGCCAGGAGATGATGTATTAGACGCTGCTTAATGGTCAGTAGCACGCTCTTGAGTAACCCGTTGCCAGTGGTTTCTAATAGAGCTCTGGGGGTAAACATCAGTGGTGGGGGCATTTCTACCAGTACCTCCAGATCGGCTTTTCCCCTCAGATAATTAGTCCCACTAACCTGCTGGGGCTGTAGCTTACCCACTAAATTCAGAGAAAACCGCTGGTTGATATACTCAACTCCCCGAATTTCGCAGGCAACGGAATGGAGGTGAACGGTTCCATCGGGTTCCGTCCAGACCCGCATATCCACTGTTGGCTGAAGATTCAGCATCATAAAACTTAACGGACGCATTTTTAGCCGAAACAATTCGTCGCCCAACTGCTCAATTTGACTGGAAGCAGCCAAAGCCTTCACCAGCCGTTGCGGCTGACGCAGATAATGCTGAATCGGGATGGGTTGGTCAGAAACTACCATCTCAACCGTCTGAGAGGCTGTAAAGCGAGTATCCATCTGGAAAGCACCAACGGGTTAGATTGAACCTATTACAAACAATTCTAAACAAATATTAAGAAATGAATCAGTGTTTTCGGCAGTCTAAATACTGGAATTCCATGACAGTCCATTCTTGCAGAGTTTGGGTGCCTTAATTCATGTGTTACAAGAAATTAAGTGTCGGATTTATGAGATCGTTACATCATTCTGGCTATTGCTCTTAGCGATTGACTGGTAGCTGTTGATCTCTTGTCCAGTCGATGAAAGAGTGGTGCAAGCAGCTTCCTTATCGCACTCATAACTCGTGAATTAATGTTATGGCTCTATCAATTGCCCACCTGGGGCCTTCCGGTACCAATGCGGAAGTGGCAGCAATTCTGTATGCTAACCAGCTAGCGCAAGAAACTGGGCAGGAGACGGTATTGTGTCCTTGCCCCAGCATCGCTCAGACGCTAAAGGCGGTTGCCCAGGGACAGGTTGACCAGGCAGTGGTACCTGTTGAGAACTCGATTGAGGGTAGTGTCACCATTACTTTAGATACGTTGTGGCAACTGGGTACTCTGCAAATTCAGCGCGCCCTGGTGTTACCGATTGTCAATGCTTTGCTTTCTGAGGCAAAAACAACAGAAACCATCCGCATAGTTTATTCCCATCCTCAGGCACTGGCCCAATGTCAGGGCTGGTTAGAAACGTTTTTGCCGAAGGCTCAATTGATTCCCACTCCTTCAACCACTGATGCCCTGCAATATCTGGAAGACAATCCTACGGTAGGGGCGATCGCCTCCCACCGGGCTGCCCAGATTTATAACATTCCGATCCTCTCCAGCCCCATTAATGACTACCCGGACAACTGCACCCGCTTTTGGATACTGAGTTTGCAATCCTCACCAGGAGGGCACTGTACCTCGCTGGCATTTACCGTTCACGACACGCCGGGAGCACTGGTAAAACCCCTCCAGGTCTTCGCCAATCGAGGCATCAATATGAGCAAAATCGAGTCCCGCCCAACTAAGCGATCCCTAGGTGATTACCTGTTTTTCATTGATTTAGAGGCTGATATACGAGATCGGACAGTTCAAATTGCTCTGGAGGAACTGGCTGACAATACAGAAACCTTGAAAATTTTCGGCAGTTACGAGGTTTTGACCACACCCCCTAAAGTTATAGATGGAGAGGGACAAGAGAACTAGCAAAAGCTTTTCCTGCCAGCTATCAGTTGAATCGGATTAATTCTTTTGAATCGGATTAATTCTTAGGGTACTCCTGAGAGGTTAGTCATAAGCGACGCTTATCACTGAAACAAAATCAATATGCCAGGGATTTTGCTTTAGATGAAAGAGTAGCACAAGCTACTTCTTCACTGGTGAGCCGAGAGAACCATTCTTGGGCTAATTCGGGTAATTCTTGGGCTAATACTGATGCTCATTAATACTGATGCTCATAGAAAAGTATTAAGTAGGTAAGGGTAGGAAAACGCATCCAGATTGCGAAATGTAAACTTCGCTCTATTTGTCAGCCTAAGCAAGCCTGGAGAAGGTGTTACACAACTTGACTTACATGAGCTAAATTGTACTGAACTACTTATTAAGTCAGATTGGATGTATTTTCAATCCTCAATGCTACTCGGTATCCTCTTTCCTCCATAGAAATGCCGGTGGTGCCCAAATCGTAATGATTTTTGAGTTGTTAATGATGGTGGCTAGCGCCACTCATCACTACCTTGTTGGGTCTACCGAAATGCCTATCGCAGGGGCATTAGATATGGTTATGCCTCTTCTACCAGAGCTGTATAAAATCTTCTTTAGACCCGTATGAAGCTGAACCAAAACGCTCAATGGCCTCTGCTACCTTATCTTTAAGTCTTCTGGCTTTATCCAAATCCATGAACTACACTTTAAAAATAAATCTCAAGAGAGCATCTTAACTGAATGAATTACTTCTGAAAAAAAAATTAGATAATCAGGTAATCCATCGGGAACTGCCTCGATCAGGGTGTAATTTCTGTAAAGGCTACGTGACGTTTAAGTGTTCCTTTTTAATATTTTGATAAAGTTTTATCGCCAATATCCACTTGTCAGAAGCATGGCTTCGTGGTTCTTAAATAAGAAAAAAGAAAAACTTTGTGTTACAGCTGGTAACTGGAATATTTAAACTTCTACTCTCTGACCACTCTCAACTTTCAGAAATTCTTGCACAATTTTGAGATAGGTTTCAGGGTCTTCCAACATTGGAAAGTGAGCTGTATTTGGAATTTCTGCAAACTCAATCTGATCGCTAAGTGCTGCTGCTTGCCGTCCCATTTCCGCCGGAATAATCATATCCCGTTCGCCTGAAATCATCAGCGTCGGTACCCGTATCCGAGCAAATTCCTGGGGCATCACTTCTGCCGCTCTCTTGCTCACACAGGTGAAGATGGTTCCCAGTGCAGCTTCGTAATTAGCCATCAAAAAGTCCTCTAAGAAGGCGCGGCTGATGGTGCTGGGAAGCGATCGGTAAAGAAACCGCTTCATAAATAGCCGGTCCATCAATGGTAAACCATAAAGCCAGCGTGGGCGGAACTTTACAACATAGCTGCCAAATTTGTAGAAGGCATTAAAAGCCTTTTCATCGTATTCAAAAATGCCATTGCAGGTCAGGATTGCTCGTTGAACCCGCTCTGGGTAGAGATTTAAAAAGTAAACTGCAATGGATGCACCAGCAGAATGGGCATTGAGATAAATCTGTTTAATCTCCAGTGTGTCCAGTAAGATGGCCAGATCTTCCGCGTAGGTTTCCAATTCATAGCCGGGGCATTCGAATGCCTCCATCGGAGCTGTACTGGATCGCCCAAACCCCCGCATGTCATAGAGCAAACAGTCAAAGGCATCGGAAATTGCACGGGCAGTGCTTTCCCAGTAGCGGGCAGACCCACCCCACCCATGCATAAACACCATAGTAGGTTTACCGGAAAGTTCTGAGCTTCCTGACTCGGTAATCCACTCGTAGTAATGGGTATAACCGCGAATCTGAAGGTATGGCATTTTGGAAAACGTTCTGAGTTTAAAGCCTCAAGTTTTGAGTGAAAATCCGAATTCGGAACTCAAAACTCAAAATTCATCACTCATCACTAAGCCGATTCAGGCTTGGGAATGGAGGAGGGGTGTAAGAGTAATTCGGCGGTTGAGCGCTTTTCCACCATTTCGCGGGTAATGACACAGCGAGTTACATCCTTGCGGGAAGGCAACTCGTACATCACATCCAGCATCAGCTCTTCTACGATACTGCGGAGGGCACGGGCCCCTGTCTTGCGGCGGTAGGCTTCTTGCGCGATCGCCCGCACCGCGTCCTGTTTGAATTCCAGAATCACATTGTCCATCTTCAGCAGCTTCTGGTACTGCTTCACTAACGCATTCTTGGGTTCGGTCAGAATTTCTGTGAGCGCGTCTTCATCTAGTGGATCAACCACTGCCATCACCGGCACCCGCCCAATGAACTCTGGGATCATGCCAAATTTTACCAGGTCATCAGGTTCCAGATATTTCAAAATATCAGCGGCTCGCTTCTCCTTCGGCTGGTTTTCCCCTGGCTGAATAAAGCCGATCGATTTCTTACCAATCCGTTGTTCGATCGCCTTGTCGAGCCCAACAAATGCCCCCCCGCAGATAAACAAAATATTGCTGGTGTCGATCTGAATGCAATCCTGGTAGGGATGTTTCCGTCCACCCTGGGGAGGAACATTGGCGATCGTCCCTTCCAGCATCTTCAGGAGGGCTTGCTGCACCCCTTCTCCAGATACATCTCGCGTAATCGAGGGGTTTTCGCTCTTACGGGCAATCTTGTCAATTTCATCGATATAGATAATGCCCCGTTGAGCTTCCTCCACATCCAGATCAGCCACTTGCAGGAGGCGCAGTAGAATGTTTTCCACATCTTCACCTACATACCCCGCTTCCGTTAGCGTAGTGGCATCGGCAACAGCGAAGGGGACATCCAGAATTTCCGCCAGCGTCTGGGCGAGGAGAGTTTTACCACAACCCGTCGGCCCAATCAAAAGGATGTTTGACTTTTGCAGCTCAACCGAATCGTCCGGGGTAACTTTGCCATTTCCCTTTGCTTGAGCAAAACTAAGGCGTTTGTAGTGGTTATAGACTGCAACTGAAAGGATCTTCTTTGCTTCATCCTGCCCGATGACGTGTTCATCTAAATATTTCTTAATTTCCCTGGGTTTAGGAATTTGGTTTAAGGAAAGGTTAGAAGTCCGTGTTTTGCGCTTTTCAGGAGATTGTTCACGCCGGGAAACAGGTTGGGGAGCTGCTGCACTAGAATCAAACAGTTCCTCATCTAAAATCTCATTACACAAATCGACACACTCATCGCAAATGTAGACCCCTGGTCCAGCAATTAACTTGCGAACCTGCTCCTGAGACTTGCCACAGAAAGAACATTTGAGATGAGAGTCATACTTGGACATATCTGCCTCTTATTTAACTGCAGCGATAGTCTCTCCCGCTTTCGGGAGGTTTTGTCTGGAAATCACCTGATCAATCAGACCATATTCCTTAGCATCAGTGGCGGACATGAAAAAGTCACGATCTGTGTCAATCTCTATTTTCTCCAGAGGTTGACCGGTATGGAAAGAGAGCAACTCATTAAGCTTACGCTTATGGTAAAGGATTTCCCTGGCCTGGATCTCAATATCAACAGCCTGTCCCTGGGCTCCTCCCAAGGGTTGGTGAATCATGATGCGAGAACTGGGCAAAGACATACGCTTGCCAGCCGCACCAGCAGCCAACAGAAACGCTCCCATACTGGCAGCCAGTCCATAACAAATCGTTACCACATCGGGACGAACCTGCTGCATGGTGTCATAAATCGCCATACCAGCAGTGACAGAGCCGCCAGGAGAGTTGATGTAAAGCTGAATATCTTTTTCCGGATCTTCGGCATCCAGGAAAAGCAATTGAGCAACTACAGAGTCAGCAACATTGTCGTCAATGGGGGTCCCAAGGAAAACAATGCGCTCCCGCAGCAGGCGAGAGTAGATATCGAAGGCACGCTCGCCCCGACCGGACTGCTCAACTACCATAGGGACGACATTGCTGGGAGCTAGGGAATAGACGTCCAGGGAGTTAAGGCTATTAATGTAGTGGTTTGAGCGGGATGTAACCATAGTTGAATCCGTTTAGATTGGAAATCACTGGCAAATGAATTCACCGTTAGCAGCGATTTTCTTACCGAAACACGTGCGGGTGTCTATCCAAAATTATGCCTCAACTGTCCTGGGACTTGGGGAACCCTCCGGCTAAATGCTCTGGTTATTTTAGCTTGGGTATTTCAGGGTACAACACTTCCTTGTAAAAGATCTCAGAATTTATTCGCCATCAGACGCTTTGGATTTTGCTTTGGAAGATTTGCGTTTGGCAGGTGCTTCCTGTTTAGAATCGGGTTCTTTTTTGGAAGTTGACTCCTCTGATGCAGAAGCCTCTTCAGATGCCTTGCCAGCTTTTTTAGAAGTCTTTTTGGGTTTGGCTGGAGCTTCATCGACCGGAGCTTGATCGACTGGAGCTTGATCGACTGGAGTTACGGTGGGCTGCTCAACTTTCGCTGATTCTGCTGATTCTAACGTTTCTGCTGAAGCGTCTACTGCCTCTTCTGTGGGCGATGTAATTTCTAGGTCCGTGGCTTCGGATTCCGTTTCCTCGGCTTTGGTCAGGGTGCCTTCGGGGACCAGTTCGATAGTGGAGTGTTCGATCAGCCAGTTAACAATTTTTTCACGCAACAAATCTTCAGAAACGACCTCTTGCAGGCGATCGCGATCAACGTCTCGGCCTTCCTCGCCCAGCTCTTCCAAAATTTCTTCAACCCTGCGGGTCACTGCTTCAGGTTCAACCTCAATCGATTCCTGTTTGGCAACCTCGCCTAAAGCCAGCGTGCGTTTGATGCGGTTAATTGCTTCGGGGCGCGATCGCTCCTTCAGCATGGGAATCGTGTCTTGATTAAAGAACTGGCGAATGTCCAACCCCTGATTCTGGAGTTGAATCGCCGTCTGGTTAATCATGAAATTCAGTTCCCGGTCAACCAGCGTTTCGGGAAGGTCAACCTCAAGGTGTTTGATCAACTCACTCAAAATGGCCTGCTCTTTGTTGGCAGCCGTCTTGTCATCAGCTTCTTCCTGATAGCCCTTTTCTAACGATTCCCGCAATTCTGCCAGGGTTTCGTACTCGCTCACTTCTTGAGCAAAGTCATCATCCAAATCAGGCAATTCCTTCTCTTTGAGTTCCTTCAGGGTAATGGTGAAAACTGCCCTCCGTCCTGCCAGATTAGGCTGGGCGTAGTCTTCCGGGAATTCAACTGGAACTTCCTTCGTTTCACCAACTGACATGCCCACAATGCCATTGACAAAACCGGGGATAAATTTCTCTTCGTCCAACTCCACCTGAAAGTCTTCTGCCTGACCACCTGGAAATTCCTCTGGCTCAGCATCCGGCTCGTCACTGACCAGGACACCCTTGAAATCCACCACAGTCACATCTTTCAACTGAGCCGGACGGCCTTCAACCGGGACGAGGGTGGCTGTTTGTTCCCGGTACTGTTGTAGAACTCGATCCACCCGTTCGGGATCGGGCCTAATTTCTTCTGCCTGAACCTTGAGATCTCGATACTGGCTAAGCTTCACCTCTGGCTGTACATCCACCGATGCCGAGAAGGTAAGGGGAGATCCCGGCTCGTACTGAGTCACCAGGTCGTCAAAGGAGGAGCGCAGTTGAAAATTTCCCAGGGCGTCAATCTTTTCCTGCTCAAGGGCTTGCTTAAGACTATCGTCAATCAATTCTTCCAGTGCAGCCGCTTTCAACTGTAGAGAGCCAAGCCGCTGCACCAGCACCTGCCGGGGTACTTTACCCTTCCGGAACCCAGGAATATTGGCTGAGCGGGTAAATTTCTGAATCACCTGCTCATACGCCTGCTTGGTCATTTCGGGCGTGATCTCAATTTCTAGGCCAATCTGGCTGGCGGGAAGTTTTTCCTGGGTTACTTTCATCGTGTAGTTACTGTTCTGACAACTTCTGATGTGAGGTCGGATAGTGAGTAGATCAAGCATCTGGAGTTCAAAACCCCCGCTAACTGGGCGACTCCATTGGTCATGCAACGCAGAGCGATCGCCTCGGATCGCGCTACCGCAATAAGCTATGGTAACTGATTCTGATGAGGGGTAGCCGGGTAGAGAAGAGGAATCTTAAAGATTTGAAGGAAAGACATCTACCCATTTCCCGCTCCAAAAATCCGCTAAAATTTGGAAACTCACTTCATTAGGAATTAATTAATTTGGCTGAGTCCTATCGAGTCGCCATTCTGGGGGCGACAGGTGCTGTTGGTACAGAATTACTGACGCTGTTGGAGGAGCGGGATTTTCCTCTGAGCGATTTGAAACTGCTGGCGTCGCCGCGATCGGCAGGGCGCACCCTTTCATTTAAAGGAGAAGTACTGCCGGTGGAGGCATTGGATGAAAAGGCGTTTGATGGAGTGGACATCGTACTGGCCTCGGCGGGTGGCTCTACTTCAAAAGAGTGGGCCTCGAAAGCTGTTGCAGCTGGGGCAGTTGTGATTGATAACTCCAGTGCCTTCCGAATGGAGCCCACCGTTCCTCTGGTTGTGCCAGAGGTGAATCCTCAGGCAGCGGCTTCCCATCGGGGCATCATTGCCAACCCCAACTGCACCACGATCTTGATGGCTGTTGCTATCTATCCACTGCACCAGATCCAGCCGATTCGACGGATTGTAGCGGCAACTTACCAGTCTGCCAGTGGAGCCGGGGCAAAGGCCATGGAAGAGGTTAAGGCGCAGGCGCAGGCCATTTTAAATGGTCAGGAACCTGTGACGAATTCCTTCCCCTACCCATTGGCGTTCAATCTGTTTCCCCACAACTCAAAGTTGAACGAGCAGGGGTACTGTGAGGAAGAAATGAAGATGGTGAACGAAAGTCGTAAGATTTTTGGTTCACCTGATCTGCGACTCACTGCAACCTGTGTACGGGTTCCCGTACTGCGGGCGCATTCAGAAGCGATTAATCTGGAGTTTGATCAACCCTTTACCCCAGCTAAAGCGAGGGACGTTCTGAGTCAGGCCCCAGGGGTCAAGGTGGTTGAAGATTGGCAGGCTAACTATTTTCCCATGCCGATCGACGCCAGCGGTCAGGATGATGTGCTGGTAGGTCGCATTCGGCAGGATATTTCCCACCCCTGCGGGCTTGAACTGTGGCTATGTGGTGACCAGATTCGTAAAGGTGCAGCTCTAAATGCGGTACAGATTGCCGAACTGTTGGTCGAAAAGAATTGGGTAAAACCGGCTGTGGCTATGGCGAACTGAGTCACAGATTTGTGGTCAGAGGTTAGAAGCTATTGACAAATAGCAAAGAACAAATGACAAATAACTAGGGGTCAATGACATTTCCTGCGACTGTAGATTAGCCAACTACGAACTGTGAGCAATCCATCCTTGATATAAGTGTGGTAAAGATATACGTGTGGTAAATTTCGGAAGAGTTATAACTGCGATGATCACGCCATTCAATGCGGATGGTGATGTTGACTACGCGACAGCAGAAAAGTTAGCGGCGCACCTGATTGACAATGGCTCCGATGGGCTAGTCGTTTGTGGCACGACTGGCGAATCACCGGCTCTCACCTGGGATGAAGAATATGAACTATTCCGGGTTGTGCAGGGGGCTGTGGCAGGGAAAGCTAAGGTTATTGCTGGAACAGGGTCTAACTCAACGCGGGAGGCGATCTCAGCAACCCGAAAAGCCGCTAAACTAGGATTAGATGGCTCTTTACAGGTTGTTCCGTATTACAATAAGCCGCCCCAGGAAGGGCTCTACCAGCACTTTAAGGCCATTGCTGAGTCTGCTCCCGACCTGCCAATTATGCTATATAACATACCAGGGCGTACTGGACAAAACCTGCAAGTTGAAACCATTAGCCGTCTTGCTGAAATTTCGAATATCGTGGCTATTAAGGAAGCGAGCGGCAACTTTGATCACGCCAGCGAGATTCGCCGCACAACCCCCATCGAGTTTTCCATTTATTCTGGGGATGACTCTCTGACCCTGCCCTTATTGGCCGTGGGTGCAATCGGGGTCGTCAGTGTTGCCAGCCACCTGGTTGGACCCCAACTCCAGCAAATGGTCCAGGCTTTTGCCTCAGGGCAGGTTCAAACCGCAATTCAGATCCATCTCCAGCTATTTCCTTTATTCAAGGCATTATTTCTGACGACGAATCCGATCCCAGTCAAAGCGGCACTGAAACTTCAAGGTTGGCAGGTTGGCGATCCCCGTCTTCCCCTGGTTGACATTCCTGTTGATTTGAGCACAAAGTTAAAGTCTGTCATGGTGGATCTGTCGCTGCTCTAAAGCCACCTTTCTTTCAAGCTTTCTGACAACTGAATAGGTTTCTAAGTTCTACTAATGCCCATCCCAACCATTGGGATGAAAGGTTTCTAAGTGCATTGACTCTTTCTGTTCGTTTGATTAAGGATACCAATGACCCAAACCAATTCCTCTTCTGTGCTCAAAATCATTCCCCTGGGGGGGCTCCACGAAATTGGTAAAAATACCTGTGTTTTTGAGATTAATGATGAAATTGTGTTGCTGGATGCGGGCTTAGCGTTTCCCACAGATGGGATGCACGGAGTGAATATTGTTTTACCCGACACCACCTATCTGCGGGAGAATCGCCACAAGATCAAGGGCATGATTGTAACCCACGGTCACGAAGACCATATTGGTGGCATTCCTTTTCACCTGAAACAGTTTGAAATTCCAGTCATTTATGGTCCTCGCCTGGCGATGGCATTGCTGTCGGACAAGTTGGAAGAAGCGGGCGTCTCAAAGCGGACGCAATTGCGAACCGTTGGCCCCCGCGAAATCGTGCGGATTGGCAACTCGTTTTTTGTTGAGTTCATCCGCAACACTCACTCGATCGCTGATAGCTTTACGGTGGCCATTCGCACCCCGGTTGGAGTAGTCGTTCACACGGGTGACTTTAAGATTGACCACACTCCTGTAGATGGAGAGGTTTTCGACTTTCAAAGACTGGCGGAGTACGGAGAGAAAGGGGTTCATTGCCTGATTAGCGACTCCACCAACTCGGAAGTGCCTGGATTTACGCCTTCGGAGCGATCAGTGTATCCAAACCTTGACCGGGTCTTTGGTCAGGCGCAGGGACGGCTTCTGGTGACTACCTTTGCCTCGTCAGTACATCGAATCAACATGATTCTGGACCTGGCGAAGAAGCACGGGCGAGTGGTGACGGTCGTCGGGCGTTCCATGCTGAATGTGATCGCCCACGCCCGCAATCTGGGCTATATCAAGTGTGAAGATGACCTGCTTCAGCCATTGCATGTGGTTCAGAAAGTCCCCGATGAGAATGTGTTAATTTTAACGACCGGGTCCCAGGGAGAACCAATGTCAGCCATGACCCGGATTGCCAATGGTTCCCATCCCAAAATTAAGATTCAACCAGGTGATACTGTCGTCCTGTCAGCAAACCCTATCCCTGGAAATACGATCGCCGTTGTCAACATGATTGACAAGCTAATGATGAAGGGGGCAAAGGTCATCTATGGCCGGGAGCAGGGTATCCATGTTTCTGGTCACGGTTGCCAGGAAGACCAGAAGTTGATGATTGGGCTCACCCGGCCTAAATTCTTCTTGCCTGTTCATGGGGAACACCGGATGCTGGTGAAGCATGCCCAGACCGCTCAGAGTATGGGTATCCCGCCAGAAAATATGGTGATTATTGACAATGGCGATGTGGTGGAACTGAGCGAGAATTCTATCCGAATCGCAGGTAAAGTGCCAGCGGGACTGGAATTAGTGGATGCTTCTCGCTCTGGCTTGGTCAACGACAATGTGCTGAAAGAGCGGCAAAGACTGGCAGAAGATGGCGTCGTGACCGTGGCAGCGACCCTCGATGGGGAAGGTCAGTTAGTTGCACCACCTGAAGTTCATTTGCGCGGGGTCGTAACTTCCATTTCCCGCTCTGAATTGAAGACCCGTGTACAGGACACGATTGAGTTTGTTATTCGCGATCGCTGGGCCGAGTTTGCCCGTCCGCTAGGCGATGGTGGCAAGCTCGAAATTGACCGTGTGGGGCTGCAAATCCAAATTGAACGGGAACTGATGAGAATGTTGCGACGCGAATTGCAAAGTAATTCGCTGTTGGTGTTCTTGATGCAAATGACAGAAGAGCCGCTGGTTAAAGCTTCTAGCCGGGGACGCCGGGTTGAGGCGATTGCGTCTTAACCCAGTTTGAGGGATTCAGAAATCGGGTTTCTTCCGTTAATTCATTGAACTTTTTCAGTGGGGTACAAGAAACTCGATTTCCTGGATTTAGGATTGCCCATTTCTCTCAAACTGCCTCCCTCTTCCAGTGCTCGATCCCGTTCATCCAGAGTGATATAGTCGCCCCAAAGATGAACTTCTCTCCCTTCCATGCGAGTTATGCGCCTTTCATGACCCGCAACAATATCCCGTCAGGACTCTAATGTTTGTATAGCTATAGCCACCAGGCTTAGGACGGGGTGCAGGGGTGGAATCCCTGGCTGGGGGCGAAGCCCCCCTTAAAACC
>JAIMBL010000337.1 GCA_023511615.1 Leptolyngbyaceae cyanobacterium HOT.MB2.61 | reverse complement strand
AACGTAAGAAGCATAAACATTCTGAGCATCCTGACCCTCTTGTTTTATATAACTTAACTAACTCTAAAAACTAGTACTCTGTCAAATTGAATCTGACGGTTAGCGAATACCTAGGAAGTTGATGGGAGTTAAATTTTGACAGGTCGCAGACCCTCAAAATTTTCCTGGCGGAACACTAGTAAGTAGCTGGGCGCAATTAAATTAAAGATGGTTTTGGGGGTGGAGGGGGTGAACCCCCCTGCCTGGGAGCAACGCCCCCACTCCCCTTTCTTCCAATTCATTATGTCTACCTACTTACAACAAAATGAAAGTTTTGTTGGGGGTGCAGGGGTTCCACCCCTGCCTGGGAGCGGAGCCTCCCAACCCCCATGTTGCAAAATTCAGTGTTTGCGACACTAGTGGTCTGTCAAGACTAATTTTGTAAGTGGTAGCTCACAAAATCACTACCTTCTTTACTCAACTCGAACGCACAAAATTAAAACTAACAAACCACTAGACAGTGAAGGAGGATAGAAAGGCAGGGAAGAGGTGAAAGGAAGTAAGGGGTAAAAAACTCACCCATCCACCTCTTTCCCTCACCAACAATTCTTACGTACTCGCCCAGCCGGAGAAATTAGCCAGCAACTGAGCACGAGTAATCCACCGTTCTGCCTGTGCATCATTGTTATAATTCCAGGGATTATAAACCCGGAACTGATCCGTCATTGCATTATAGCCAATCAAGGTATAGCAGTGGTTGCCAACAATGCCATCACTGGTTGAAACATTGGTACACAGCGAGATAGGGCGCCCCGCATTAAAGTTAGAAATCATCCTTGCTACAGAGGAGTTGTCCATTGCGTTATTGGTTGCATTCAATCCGGTGATGTGACGCATGGCGACATCATGCCAACCGAAAGCAATCCCAGCATAGGTGTTGGTATTATCCTGACCAATCCAGCCTGACTCGTTGAACTGAGCATAAGCTTTTTCTGCAAGGGCAACCCACAACTCATTATTAGGATTATTGCTTAAACCACCCCCCCACCCTGCGAACACTGCACCTCCTGCTGTTGCAGTACTGGAAGCATTGGTCGGCAACCAGCGATCTACGGTGACGTAATCAGCCACTCCATTGTTATACATACGGACAGTAAATGTGTCATCACCGTTATCGATGAACATGCTGGAAATGATGCTGGGTGAACGGAAGGCAACTGCACCCAGACTGGATAGAAAGTAGCAATCGGCCACTGCATTCTGATCAATGTCTAAATAGCTGATTCCGTTCTGGAAAAGGGAACCATTCACAAATTGATAGGTTGTTCCGGGTGCAGATGGGCGCACATTACCTAAGAACCACTTACCAATCAGGTTTTCCATTTGAGTTGCACTGCTTCCTGCAAACAGGTTGCCAATTCCAGAGCGAGTGTTTGCGGGATCAGAATTAATTACTTTGTTAGATAGCGCGCGTACATGGTCAGGCATCATGTAACCTAATCCATCTAACACTGTACGCAGGTCAGTGACTTCTGTGGAGTCAATCGTACTCCCGTCCTTGGTATTTCGCAGGATGTTGATCATATCATCCCGGTTAAGTTGACCGTCAGCGGCGAAACTGCGGGTTAGATCTTCTACTCCTGCATCCAGCAGATTTCGGGCATACCAGTCTCCGGTGCCCACCTTGAAAGACATGCGGGCGCGATCGCCATGTCCCCCCACTGTTGAAAGCCATTGACCACCAGATCTGGAAAGCAGATCCACAGGGTCACCACCCACATCGCCTGTGATTGTGTTGCTAACGATGTCGTAGGTAAAATTGAGAATCCGGGAACCCGCGTTGGGGTTAATGTCAATGCTGTCATCTCCACCATCCAAGAGACCTCCGTCACGATCCCAGAGTTCAATCCGAACGGGGACATAGCGACTGTTGACGGCACGGCTAAAGTGCCAGTTGGGAGTGATGCTATTGCTGTTGCTGATCACCCCACTATCTTGCGTCACCCCATTAATGGTGACGCGGGCAAAATAATCAGCATTGTCTCCAAACAAGCCACCAAACAAGCTACTATCTGGATTGTTGAGCCCAATTACCTGACGAATATCAACACTGACCAGGGGGTCAAACGCTGACATCCGGAGTTGATAGTTCGTGTTACCGCTGTACTGGTAAACCTGAACAAAATAATTTCCGGCCTCCAGATTTCGGTTGAGGGCTTCATTCCAACTGTTACTGTGGGTCGAGGAAGCAATGATTTCACCAATGTCGATGATGCCGTTCAGGTTGTAGTCTCGAGCCAGGCGCAAATCGGCATCGCTGCTCATTCCTGTCAATGCCAAGGTGACGTTGCGGATGCTGCTGAGGCTAAAGCTGTAAATGTCAGAAGTATCCGTACTACCAACAGAATCACTAAAATTGCGAGTACCATTCAAAATGCCAACGTTAGTCTCTACTGGCAAAAGATTGCTGGGGTCATGGGTAGACAATCGCAGGGTGTAGTGGGTATCACCAGAGTATTGGCTAACCCGAATGTAATAGTCACCCGCTCCCACATTAGCCAAATTAATGGCTTCGTCTGCGTTGCCGGATCGCGCGGAACTGCCGCCAGTCACTAGGGACAGGCTGTCTCCAACCGCCCGATAAAGGTACAAATCAGCGTCAGCTGCCAACCCGGTGAGGGAAAGGTTCACGTTTCTGGTGCTACTGAGGCTGAAGCGGAAATAATCCTGAGTGTCACTGCTGCCAACAAATCCACTCCGGCTGATGGTGCTGCTCAGGCTACCCAGGTTAATCGCCCCTGCTGGGGAGTTGTCGGAAATGCTAGCAGAGGCACTTGAGCGAGGGAATCCACGTGTAAGTTGAAGTGAATCCTGTAACACTATGGACTGCGACCGGAAGACTCCTGTTTCAGGGACACTCAGCATTTTGGGATTGAGAGAACTCACGTTAGAGACATAATCCGGAGCTTTGTTAGTAGTAAACATTTGTTACCTGCCTTTTACGAAGAATTCAACTGAGTTGCAACACGCGACGATCGCACCAATGGTTCTCAAAGCCAATTCTCAAAAGAACCTGAGAACCGATAGTGAGATGTCCGGCTCAGTCGCAATCCTTACGCAAAGGCTTACAAAACTTTATGGCCTAACGGTTTTTCAGTGCCCGCTGCATATTGCGCTGATCTTCCCGTTTACGAATATCCTCTCGTTTGTCGTGGAGCTTCTTACCCCGTACCAGGGCGATGTCTACCTTAACCCAGCCCCGCTTTAGATACATTTTTAATGGCACCAGCGTTAGTCCTTGCTGTTCCACTTTGCCGGTCAACTTGCGGATCTCATCTTTGTGCAACAGCAGACGACGGGTACGGCGGGGGTCGTGGTTAAATACCTGATTCGTCGTTTGATGGGGAGAAATTTGCACATTCAACAACAACGCTTCACCATTGCGAATCAGGGCAAATCCATCTCTCAAGTTGACCTTCCCGGCCCGAATCGATTTTACCTCTGTGCCCTTCAACTCAATCCCTGCCTCATAGGTTTCCAAAATTTCGTACTGGAAGCGAGCCTGGCGATTGTCGCTGACAATTTTGTAGCTTTCGGTTTGGTCTGCCATGCGGTTGAAGCGCGTGTTGCGGGTTAGTTTGATTGCAAAACAACTGAAATGCCCCCGGACATGGTAAGGCGGTTCTCTCGGCTTGCCGGTGAAAAAGTAGCGTAAGCTACTCTTTCATCTAAAACAAAATCCCTGGAATATTGATTTTGTTTTGGTGATAAG